>NZ_JOGH01000030.1:0-67319 GCF_000721345.1 Kitasatospora sp. NRRL B-11411
CCCCCTGACCCTCCGTCGGCTTCCCCGCCGCCCCCCGCGACCCGCCCGGCAATCCACTGGCCCTCCCCCACCGGGCACCAGGTAGGATCACCCCGGCAGGCGCTGTCCCACCCGGTCCACGCCTGCCGCGGGCCGCTAGCTCAATTGGCAGAGCTGCGGACTTTTAATCCGTAGGTTCAGGGTTCGAACCCCTGGCGGCCCACGTGCAGCGAGAGCCAGGTCGGACGGTGTCCGGCCTGGCTCTTCGGGTTTTCGGGGGCCTCGGGCGGCCTCGCGTTCAGCTCTTCAGGGCTGTCTCCAGGCTCGCCGCCTGGTTCGGTGTCAGCAGTTTGGACACCCGCAGGACCTCGGTGCCGTGCACGTAGTCGTACTCGGTGAAGACCGGCATGTTCTTGATGATGCCCGCGATGTAGTCGACCCGGGCCTGTGCGTCGGCCGCGGTGGCGAACACCTCGACGGACCCGCCGCGGGTCATCGAGTCCTCGTCCTCGCCTTCGACGTCTGCGGGCTGGATGCGTGCGTCGGTGAACGCGGTCTTGGAGACGTACTGGTGGGGGCGGCCGAGGAGGTGGTTCGGGTCGTTGTCGGCGGTGTAGGTCTTCACCTCCCTGACGTTCGGCACGGTGGCGGAGAGCGCCGCGACTGCGGCCCTGGCATCGCGGGGTGCTGCTGAGTCGGGCTGCGGCATGGCCGGATTCGCGGGGGTCGCCGACGGCGCCGCTGCGGCGGGGGCGGTGGCGGTCCGTGTCGCAGGGCTGCCGGCGTTTGAGCCGCTGGAGCATCCGGTCAGGGCTACGGCGATGCCGGCAGCGATGGCGGTGAGGGCGGTGCGGCGCATGGATCTCCCCTGGTGGCGTGGTGTGCAGGGGGACGGTACCGGCCTGGTGGGCGGCGTGGAGCAGGTGTGCTCGACTCGTGACTCCACCCCGCTTCCTCCGGGGGGCTGGGGGCTGGGGGCCGGGTCAGGGGGTGGCGGTGGTGAGGAGGACGTCGACCAGGTGTTGGGCTGCGTCGGGGCGGCCGTGGTGGCGGGAGTGGGTGGCCATGGTTTCGCGGTGGTGGGGGTCGGCGAGCAGGGGGGTGAGGGCGGTGCGGAGGTGGTCGGGGGTGACGGGGGCGAGGAGGGCGGTGGCGGCGCCGGACCGGTGGAGGTGGGTGGCGTTGTGGGCCTGTTCGTTGCCGGCGGAGGAGGCGAGGGGGATGAGGACGGCGGCCTTGCCGAGGGCGGTGAGTTCGGCGAGGGTGCCGGCGCCGCTGCGGCTGACCACGAGGTCGGCGAGGGCCAGGACGTCGGGGAGTTCGGCGCCGAGGTAGCCGGTCAGGAGGTAGCGGGCGGCCAGCCGGGGCGGGAGGGCTTCGGCGTGGGCGCGCAGGGCGGGCTCGTTGGCGGGGCCGCACTGGTGGATGACGTTGGCCCGGTCGAGGAGCCAGGGGAGGGTGGCGGAGACCAGGGTGTTGATCTGCGCGGAGCCCTGGGCGCCGCCGGTGACGTAGACGGTGGGCAGGGTGCGGTCGAAGCCGTCCAGGCCCAGGGCGGCGACGGCCTTGTCGGGGTGGCCGGCCAGGACGGCGGGGCGGACCGGGTTGCCGGTGACGGCGGCGGTGGGGCGGGCGGACTTCGGGAGCAGGGGGAGCGTCGACTCGGAGGAGACGGCGACCCGGGTGGCGGCGCGGGCGAGCAGCCGGTTGGCCAGGCCGAGGCGGACCGTCTGCTCGTGCACCACCAGCGGGACCCGGCAGGAGCGGGCGGCGAGCCCGACCGGCACCGCGACGTACCCGCCGGTGGCCAGGACGACGTCCGGCCGGAACTCGGTGATCAGCGCGCGGGCCTGCCAGGCGCCCAGCGGGACCCGGCACATGTCGCGGACGTTCGCCGGGGAGAGCAGTTTCAGCGGGTTGGAGGAGCGGCGGATCTTGCCGGTGGCGACCGGGGCGAAGCGGATGCCCTCGGCGGGCGCGACCCGGGCCTCCAGGCCGGCGGCGGTGCCGATCCAGAGCACCTCGACCGTCCGCCCCTGCGCGGCCAGCCGCTCCTGCAGCGCCCGGACCGCCGTCAGCGCGGGGTAGGTGTGCCCGCCGGTGCCGCCGCCGGTGACCACCAGTCGCAGTGGTCCGCCCTGGTGCGTGGGTGCCATGTGGATCTCCTGGGGTCGGTGTCGGCGGGTTGGCGGTTGACGGGTCATCAGGCTACGGCCGGGCGGGGGAGGGGTGGCGCGCGGGAGCGGGCATAACGGGGCAAAGGGGGCGCCGGATTGGTAGCGTTCCGCCCGCGGCGGCGGCCGGGCGGCGGCTGGACAGCGGTCAGCGGGAGGGAGTGGCGCGGGTGGTGGCGGAGGAGGCGGTCCGGGAACCGGCGGTCGGCACGGCGAAGTTGACGCTGCGGACGCTGACCATGTTGGTGGTCGGCTCGATGGTCGGCGCGGGCGTGTTCTCGCTGCCGGGGCGGTTCGCGCAGGAGACCGGGGTGCTGGGCGCGCTGGTGTCCTGGCTGATCGCCGGGACGGGCATGCTGATGCTGGCGCTGGTGTTCCAGGCGCTGGCGGTGCGGCGGCCGGAGCTGGACGCGGGCGTGTACGCGTACGCGAAGGCGGGTTTCGGCGAGTACCTGGGCTTCTTCTCGGCGTTCGGCTACTGGGCCAGCGCCTGCGTCGGCAACGTGACGTACTGGGTGCTGATCATGTCGACGGTCGGAGCGCTGGTCCCGGCGCTCGGGGACGGGGACACCGCGCTCGCGGTGGTGCTCTCCTCGGCCGGGCTGTGGGGGTTCTTCCTGCTGGTGCGGCGCGGCGTGCGGGAGGCCGCGATGATCAACCGGGTCGTCACGGTGGCCAAGCTGGTGCCGATCCTGGTGTTCGTGGTGCTGGCGCTGTTCTGCTTCAAGGCGGACGTGTGCGCCGCCAACTTCCGGGGCGCCTCCTACGCGGGCTCGCTGTACGACCAGGTGCACGGGACGATGCTGGCCACCGTGTTCGTCTTCCTCGGGGTGGAGGGCGCCAGCGTCTACTCCCGGCACGCGAGGCGGCGTTCGGACGTCGGCCGGGCCACCGTGCTCGGCTTCCTGAGCGTCTTCGCGGTGTTCGCCTCGGTCACGGTGGTCTCCTACGGCCTGCTGCCGATGAGCGAGATCGCCGCGCTGCGGCAGCCGTCGATGGCGGGCGTGCTGGAGGCGGCGGTCGGCACCTGGGGGAAGGTGCTGGTCAGCGTCGGGCTGATCGTCTCGGTGCTGGGCGCGTACCTGGCGTGGACGCTGATGGCCGCCGAGGTGCTGTTCGTCGCCGCCAAGGACGAGGACATGCCGCGCTTCCTGGCCCGCACCACCGGCCGGGACGTGCCGGTGCCCGCGCTGCTGCTGACCACCGCGCTGTCGCAGGTGATGCTGGTGGTCACGGTCTTCTCCGACGACGCCTTCGACTTCGCGCTCGACCTGACCAGCACACTCAGCCTGATCCCGTACCTGCTGGCGGCCGGCTACGCGGTGCGGGTGGCCCGGCAGGACCGCTCGGGGACGGGCGCGCTGCTGGTGGCGGGCCTGGCCACCGGCTACACCGCGTTCCTGGTGTACGCGGCCGGCTGGGCGTACCTGCTGGTGTCGTTCATCGTCTACGCGCCCGCCACCGTGCTGTTCGTGATGGCCCGCCGCGAGCAGGGCCGCCGGCTGTTCTCGCCGCGCGAGGCGGTGGTGCTGGCGGTGTCCGCGGCCGGTGCGGTGCTGGGCGTGGTGGCGCTGGCGGCCGGGTGGATCAGCCTGTGAGACCCGCCGGGCGCCGGGACGGCCGGTGTCCGGGGAACGCCGGGACGGTCGACGTCCTCCGGGCGCCGGGACGGCCGGTGTCCGCCGTGCTGTGAAAGGACTGCTGTGACGACTGCGATGGGTGTCCACTCCGAGGTCGGTCGGCTGCGCAAGGTGCTGGTCTGCCGGCCGGGGCTCGCGCACCGGCGGCTGACCCCCGGCAACGCCGCCGACCTGCTGTTCGACGACGTGATGTGGGTGGAGAACGCCCAGCGCGACCACGCCGGTTTCGTGGCCGAGCTGACCGGGCGCGGCGTCGAGGTGGTCGAACTGCACGACCTGCTGGCGCAGACCATGGCCGTGCCCGGCGCTCGGGACTGGCTGCTGGACCGCAAGATCGTCCCCGACCAGGTCGGGCTGGGGCTGGTCGACGGCACCCGCGGCTACCTGGAGACCCTGGACCCGGCGGCGCTCGCCGAGTACCTGGTCGGCGGCCTGGCCACCGCCGACCTGCCCGGCGAGTTCCGCTCCGGCTACCTGGCGCTGGCCCGGGAGGCCACCGGCGTGCGCGAGTACCTGATGCCGCCGCTGCCCAACACCCTCTACACCCGCGACACCACCTGCTGGCTGTACGGCGGCGTCACGCTCAACCCGCTGTACTGGCCCGCCCGGCACGACGAGACGCTGCTGATGAAGGCGGTGTACGCCTTCCACCCGGACTTCGCGGGCGCCACCGTCTGGTGGGGCGACCCCGAACGGGACTGGGGCCAGTCCACCTTCGAGGGCGGCGACGTCATGCCGGTCGGCAACGGCCTGGTGCTGATGGGCATGAGCGAACGCACCTCCCGGCAGGCGATCACCCAGGTCGCCGCCGCGCTGTTCGCCGCGGGCGCGGCCCGCCGGGTGGTGGTCGCCGGGATGCCCAGGCTGCGCTCCGCGATGCACCTGGACACCGTCTTCACCTTCGCCGACCGGGAGACCGTCACCCTCTACCCGGCGATCATGGACCGGGTGCACGCCTTCTCGCTCTACCCCACCGACCGCGCCCCCGGCGTCGAGGTGGTGGACGAGGGCTCCCGGGCGTTCACCGCGGTGGTCGCCGAGGCGCTCGGCCTGCCCGCGCTCCGGGTGATCGGCACCGGCGGCGACGTCTACGCCTCCGAGCGCCAGCAGTGGGACAGCGGCAACAACGCGGTGGCGCTCGAACCCGGCGTGGTGGTCACCTACGACCGCAACACCACCACCAACGCGCTGCTGCGCGCGGCCGGCATCGAGGTGGTCACCATCGTCGGCGCGGAACTCGGCCGCGGGCGCGGGGGCGGGCACTGCATGACCTGCCCGCTGGTCCGCGATCCCGTGGACTTCTGACGGGCGGTGGGAACCCGGTGGGATCCCGCCGGGTGCCGGGTGCCGGGTGCCGGGTGCCGGGTGCCGGGTGCCGGGTTCCTGACGGTCTGGCGGGCGAGCGGGAGGGGTGGCGGGAAGTGTTCGGCGAAGTGTTCGGAAAACCCGTGAAACATGCGGTGCCGGCCGTGCATCTATAGGGGTGACAACCCGGAACGGCCGGGTCACGGGGGTGCGATGTGATACGCGGACAGGCCGGGAACGCCGGGCCGGGAGCCCGTCGGCGGGCGGACGGCGCACCGGGCGGGGCGGCGGACGGCGCACCGGGTGGCGGCGGGCCCGACGGCATACCGGGCGGCGGGCCAGGCGGTGGGTCGGACGGGGAGCCGGGCGCCGGGTCCGGGGGCCGGGCCGCGCGGCGGGAGGCGGCCCGGCGGCAGGGGCGGCGGGGCCGGCGGCGGCTGCGGCGCTGGCAGAAGGCGGTGCTGTGGACGGCGGCCGGGGCGGTGGTGCTGGCCACCGGCGCGGGCGGCTACCTGTACTACCGGCTGAACGCCAACATCCAGAACGCGCCGCTGTTCGCGGGCGAGGAGGGCGACGCCGGGAAGGAGGTGCCGGACGCCTTCGGCCGCACCCCGATCAACGTGCTGGTGATCGGCTCCGACTCGCGCGACAACCCGGAGGACTGCCAGATCGGCGGCGACTGCGGCGGCGGCGCCAACGCCGACGTCAACCTGCTGCTGCACGTCTCCGCGGACCGCAGCAACGCGACCGTGATGAGCATCCCGCGCGACCTGGTGACCGACCTGCCCGGCTGCAAGGACAAGGCCGGCAAGTCCGTCTTCAAGGCGCAGCGCGGCATGATCAACTCCACCCTGCAGGGCGGCCCCGGCTGCACCGTGGCGGCCGTCCGCAAGCTCACCGACCTCCCGATCGACCACTTCGTGCAGGTCAACTTCACCGGCGTGATCAAGATGTCGGACGCGGTGGGCGGCGTCCCGGTGTGCGTCAGCGACAACGTGTACGACCCGTACTCGCACCTGCGGCTCACCAAGGGGGAGCACACCCTGCAGGGCATGGCGGCGCTGCAGTTCGTCCGCACCCGGCACGGCTTCGGCGACGGCACCGACACCGGCCGGTCCTCGGCCCAGCACCTGTTCCTCGGCTCGATGGTCCGCCAGCTGAAGGGCGCCGGGACGCTCACCGACCCGGGCAAGCTGCTCTCGCTCGCCGACGCCGCCACCAAGGCGCTCACCGTCGACCCCGGGCTGGACGGCATCACCAAACTGGTCGGCCTCGGCCAGGACATCAGCAAGGTGCCGTCCGAGCGGATCACCTTCACCACCATGCAGATCATCCACGACCCGGCGAACGACAGCCGGCGGCTGATCGGCCCGGGCGCGACCGAGCTGTTCCGGGCGATCGGGAACGACCAGTCGCTCAGCGGCGGCCCGCAGCCCGGCGAGGCCGCCTCCACCGCCCCGTCCGTGCCCGCCGCCCCGTCCGCGCCGTCGTCGGCGCCCCCGGCCGCGACCGGACCGGACCGGAGCGGGATCACCGTCGTGGTGCGCAACGGCACCGGCGTCACCGGGCGGGCCAAGGCGCTCGTCGACGCGCTCCGGCAGGACGGCTTCGCCAAGGGCACCGACACCGGGCCGAGCACCACCGCCGAGCACACCACGGTCACCCACCCCGCGGGCAAGGAGGCCGAGGCCCAGCAGGTCGCGGCCGCCCTGGGACTGCCCGCGAGCGCCGTCCAGGCCGGGAAGGGCAGCTCGATCGAGCTGCTGATCGGCGCGGACTGGACCACCGGCACCAGCTACCCGTCCGGGACCGGCGGCACCGCCCCGTCCGCACCCCCCGCCGACCCGAAGACCCTCCTGAAGGGCGCCGACGCCTCCACCGCCGACGACACCAGCGGCTGCGCCAAGGTCGGCCACGAGGGCACCGTCGAACTGCCCGGTTACAAGGGCCCCATGACGCCCGTCCAGGCGTTCGACCGCAGCAAGGACGTACCGCTGTCGGCACCCTGACGGGGCGTCGGGCGGGGTTCCGGGCGGGGTGTCGGGTGCGAGGCGTCGGGCGGTGGAGGGGGGCCGGTGGCGGGTGTCTAGAGTCGGCGGCATGTCGAGGACCACACCGCCGCGCCCGCTCGATGTCGAGGCGCTCTTCCCGGAGCTGGCGGCCCATCGTGGCACCACCACCAGGCTGCACCCGCGTCCCGGACGGCCGGACGCGGCGGCGAGTTCGGTGGGCGGACCGCTGCTGTGGCCGGCGGACGAGCCCTGGCCGGTGTGCCCCGAGCCGCACGGCCACGCGCGCGGCCGCCGTCCGGCGGACGTCCACCGGGAACGGCAGGTCCTGGCCGCCGCGTGGCGGCGGGAGCCGGACCCCGGCCCCACGGACGAGGAACGGGAGCTGCTCGACGGGCTCAGGCAGCGGCACCGCGTCGAAGCGGCCACCGGTCCGCTGCCGCTGGTCGGCCTCGCCCAGCTGTACCGGCGGGACGTCCCGGACCTGCCGGCCGGGCCGGACGGCTGCGACCTGCTGCAGGTGTTCTGGTGCCCGTTCGACGGGCACGGCCCGAGCGGCGCCGGGATGCTGCTCGACCTCCGCTGGCGCCGGTCGTGGGAGGTCGCCGAAGTGCTGGCCGCGCCGCCGCAGCCGCAGGTCGTCGGCTACGAGGGGTACCTGCCGGAGCCGTGCGTGCTGCACCCGGAGCAGGTGACCACGTACCCGTTCGCCGATCTCCTCCCGGCGGAGCTGTGCGCCCGGATCGACGCCTGGGAGGAGGCGATGGAGGAGGACGGGGACGGGGGCGGTGCGGGGCCGGTGGGCTACCAGTACGACCTGTCCATCCCCCCGGGCTGGCGGGCCGGCGGCTTCGCCTCCTGGCACGCCACCGACCCGTACCCGATGGACTGCCCGGCCTGTGCGACCCCGATGCACCTGCTGCTGACCGTCGACAGCACCGAGTGGGACGGCGGGAGCGGCAGTTGGCGGCCGCTGGAGGAAGCGGGCCTCGGCCCGTCCCCCACGGCCAGGCCGACCGAGGTCACCGTGGGCCGGTGGGGTGAGCTCAACGTCTTCGCCTGCCCGGCCGATCCCGCCCACCCGCACCGCTGGAGCCTTCAGTAGCAGCCCTTCCGGACGGCCTGCGGAGGTCAGCGGGCGGCGGTGGGCAGGACGGCGAGTTTGCCGAGGTTGGCGCGGTGTTCCAGCAGGGTGGCGGCCTCGGGGAGGTGTTCCAGGGGGAAGGTGGTGCAGGCCGGGCGGAGGGTGCCGGCGGCCAGGTGCTGCCACAGGTCGGTGCGGCAGGCGGCGACGAAGTCGGGGCGGTGGTGGGCGAGTCGGGCCATGGCGAGGCCGGTGGCGGTGTGCATGCCGCGGAGCAGGGCGCCCGCGTCGAGGGTGCCGCCGGCGCCGCTGTTGACCACCAGGCGGCCGAACGGGGCGACGGCGGCGTGGGCGGCGTGCAGGGTCTCGCCGCCGACGTTGTCGACCAGCAGGTCGACCGGGTCGAGCGCGGGGAGGTCGTGGTAGCCGATCACTTCGGTGGCGCCCAGGCCGCGCAGGAAGTCGGCCTTGGCGGGGGAGCCGGCGGCGGCCACCACGCGGCGGGCGCCCAGGGCGACGGCGAGTTGGACGGCGAGGTGGCCGACGGCGCCGGCCGCCGAGGTGATCAGCACCGACTCGCCGGGGGCGAGTCGGCCGGTGCGCAGGGCGGCCAGGGCGACCAGGCCGCTGCGGACCACGGCGAGGGCCTCGGCGGCGGGCGTGCCCTCGGCCACCGGCGTGACCAACTCGGGTCGCACCAGGGCGAGTTCGGCGTACACGCCGGAGAAGGTGACGCCGCCGACCCGGTCGCCGGGGCGGTGGGCGGTGACGCCCTCGCCGACCGCGACCACCCGGCCGACCAGGTCGCCGCCGGGGGAGTGCGGGAGGGCGGGGCGGCCGTGGCCGCGCAGGGTGCGCAGCAGGGGCAGGGCGAGCCCGGCGGCCTCGACCCGGACCAGCAGTTCGCCGGGGCCGGGGGTCGGTTCGGGGGAGTCCTGGAGTCGGAGTCCGGCCGGGCCGTCGTAGCTGTGCAGGGTGAACTCGCGCATGGGGAACGGCCCTTCGGGAAGTCGTTGGATGCCCCAACGATAGCCGGAGATTCATTGGGGTGTCCAACGTTTCCGGGGGTAGGCTTCCGGCCATGGACGACCCCGCACTCACCCGCCTCCAGACCCTCCCCAGCTGGCTGCTCGGCCGGGCCGGCTCCCTCGCCCACCGCCTGGTCGCCGACCGCCTCGCCGAGGCCGGCCTGCGGATGGGCCACCACGCGGTGCTCTGCGCCCTCGCCGAGCACGGCCCGCTGGCCCAGGCCGAACTCGCCCGCACCGTCCGGATCGACCCCAAGGACATGGTCGCCGCCCTCAACGAACTCCAGTCCCGCGCACTGGTCACCCGCGAACGCGACCCCCGCGACGCCCGCAAGAACCTCATCACCCTCACCCCGGCCGGCCGCACCCTCCTCCACCGGGCCGAACACCTCGGCCGGCAGGCCAACACCGACCTCACCGCCCCGCTGGACGCGGCCGAACGCGAACAGCTCACCACCCTCCTCGGCAAGCTCCTGGCGGGGCGGGTGACGCCCTGACGGTGCTGGTCGGAGGCGGTGCCCCGGAGCGGTCGGGGTGCCGCCTCCGGTGTGTCGGGGCGGCTGGGGGCGGGGCCCCGGCGGGCGGGTGCGGGAGGGGATAGGGGGCCGATAGGCGGGTCGGTTCGGGGGGATAGGGGCGGCCGGGAGAGTGGTGCTCACAAAGAGGCGAACCTCCGCCGAATCGTGAGGACTCGGATGATGATCGATTACCAGAACCGAACGGAGCCGAGGGGGACGGCGTCCGACCCCCTGGCGGCTGAACTGACCAGTGTCGTCAAGCGGTTCAGCAATGCCAAGGGCGAGGTGTTCACCGCGGTGAACGGGCTGGATCTGCGGATTCGGCGGGGCGAGGTGGTGGCGTTCCTCGGGCCGAACGGCGCCGGCAAGACCACTTCGATCGACATGCTGCTCGGGCTGACCCGCCCGGACGAAGGAGAGGTGCGGCTGTTCGGGACGGACCCGGAGCAGGCCGTGCGGGCGGGCCGGGTGGCGGCGGTGCTGCAGTCCGGCGGGCTGCTGCCGGACCTGACGGTCGAGGCGACGGTGCACATGCTGGCCTCGCTGCACCCGGGTGCGGACCCGGAGCGCTGCATGGCCCGGGCGGACATCACCGAGCTGCGTTCCCGCCGGGTGGCGGCCTGCTCGGGCGGTGAGCAGCAGCGGCTGCGGTTCGCGCTGGCGCTGCTGTCCCGGCCGGACTTCCTGGTGCTGGACGAGCCCACGGCCGGCATGGACGTGGTGGCCCGGCGGGACTTCTGGGCGGCCGTCCGGGAGGACGCGGCGCGCGGCATGACGGTCATGTTCGCGACCCACTACATGGAGGAGGCGGACCAGTTCGCCGACCGCGTGGTGATGGTCGACAAGGGCGTGGTGGTGGCCGACGGCTCGGCCTCCTCGATCCGCGCGGCGACCAGCGGCCGGACCGTCTCGGCGGTGCTCAGCCCGTACGAGGCCGGACTGGTCTCCCGGACGCCGGGGGTGCGCTCCAGCACCGTGCGCGGCGACCGCACCTACTTCACCTGCACCGACTCGGACGCGCTGCTGCGGGTGCTGGTCGGCGAGACCCAGGCCCGGGACGTCGAGGTGGCGCCGCGCAGCCTGGAGGAGGCCTTCCTGGCCATCACCGAGCAAGCCCGTGAGGCCCGTGCGGCCCGTACCGCCAGCAAGGAGAACGTCTGATGGCCGCCGCCGTCCCGGCGCCCGCCGCCGCCCGCACCTCGGTCTTCAACGGGGTGAACCCGACCTTCGTCCGGTACGAGCTGCGCCGGCGCTTCAACCGCCAGACCACGATCTTCACGGTGCTGCTGCCCGCGGTGCTGTACCTGGCGCTGTTCCGCACCGCCCCGTCCGGCGGGGCGAGCCTGCCGCACGGCAACTTCGCGGCCTGGATGATGATCGGCCAGGCGGTGTACGGCGCGGCCACCGCGGCGGTCAGCTCGGCCGCCACCATCTCGGTGGAGAAGTCGGTCGGCTGGATGCGGACCATCGCCATGAGCCCGCTCACCCCGCCCGGCTACCTGCTGGTCAAGGTGCTGTGCTCGGTGCTGATGGCCGGTGTGCCGGTCGCCATCGTGGGGGTGCTGGGCACCCTGACGGGGGCGCACGCCGACGCGAACGTGTGGGTGGTCTCGCTGCTGGTGGCCTGGGTCGGGTCCGCGGTGTTCGCCGCGCTCGGCATCGGGATGGGCCTGGCGATGAAGCCCGACGTGGTGATGCACATGCCGGGCCTGACCATGACCGCGCTGGCCTTCCTGGGCAACCTGTTCATCCCGCTCAGCGGCACCATGCTGGAGGTCTCCCGCTACACCCCGATGTACGGGGTGGCGACGCTGGCCCGGTACCCGCTGAACGACGGCTTCTCCTTCCACGGGGAGCACTCCAGCGTGGCCGGCGCGGTGTTCAACCTGCTGGCCTGGTTCGCCGGGTTCTCGTTCCTGGCGGTCCGCCGCTTCCGCAAGTCCACCGGCCGCCCGTAGCGCGTCCGGAGTCCCGTCCGCACCGTCCACCCAAGCAATCCGGCGCCCGCCACCCGGGCGCGGGCCCCACCCGAAAGGGGGTTAGAACACATGTTCGCATTCATCGCGCCGGGCCAGGGCTCCCAGACCCCGGGCCTGCTGGCCGCCTGGCTGCGCGACCCGGCCACCGCCGAGCGGGTGCGGGCCTGGTCCGAGGCCGCCGACGTCGACCTGGTCCAGCTCGGCACCAAGGCCCCGGCCGCCGAGATCGCCCGCACCGAGCACACCCAGCCGCTCCTGGTGGCCGCCGGACTGCTCGCCCACCACGCCCTGCACGACGCCGTCCCGGACGGCGCGGCGGTGGCGGCCGGCCACTCGGTCGGCGAACTCACCGCCGCGGTCTACGCCGGGGTGCTGAGCCCCGCCGACGCCGTCCGACTGGCCGCCGTCCGCGGCCGGGCGATGGCGGTGGCCTGCACCGAGGCGCCCACCTCGATGGCCGCCGTGGTCGGCGGCGAGCAGGGCGAAGTCCTGGACCGAATAGGCGAGTTGGGCCTGTACGCGGCGACCTTCAACGGCCCCGGCCAGATCGTCGCGGCCGGCCTGGCCGACACCCTCGACCAGCTCGCCGCCGCCCCGCCGGCCGGCGCCACCGTCAAGCGGCTCAGCGTCGCCGGCGCCTTCCACACCCCGTACATGGAGTCGGCCCGGCAGTCCTTCGAGGAGGCCGCCGCCCGGGTGCCGTTCGCCCGGCCGTCCCAGCTGCTGCTCTCCAACGCCGACGGCGCGGGCGTCAGCGACCCGGACGAGATCCGCCGCCGGCTGGTCCGGCAGGTGGTCAGCCCGGTCCGCTGGGACCTGTGCCTGCACCAGCTCTCTTCGGTGGCACCGGAGTTGACGGTGTCGCTGCCGCCCGCCAAGACGCTGGCGAGCATCCTCAAGCGCCAGCACCCCGAGCTCGAAGTGCTGTCCGTCACCACCGCCCGGGACGTCACCCGGGCCCGGGAGCGGCTGGCCGCCCCCGCCGGCCGAGGAGCGTCCGCCCATGCCGGTGTCTGACCTGCTGGAGTACCCGCTCGGCGAGCGGGCCGAGCACCCCGCCGTGATCGACGCCCAGGGCACCCTGGACTACCGCGCACTGGGCACCGCCGTGGAGCGCGCCGTCGGCTGGCTGCGCGCCCAGGGCGTCGCCCCCGGCGACCGGGTGGTGTACGCCGGGGGCAACGACCGGGCCTTCCTGGCCCTGTTCTGGGCCACCCTGCGGGCCGGCGCCGTCTTCGTCCCGGTCCACCCAGAGCTGACCGACCACCAGATCGACCACATCGTCGCCGACAGCGGCGCCGTCCTCGCCCTCTGCCGCCCGGCGGCCGGCCGCCGGGCCGCCCGCACCGTCGAGGTCGAACCGGCCTGGGAGCAGGTGCTGGCCACCGCCCCGGACCCGTACCGGGCCGAGGTCGACGAGGACGCGGTGGCGCTGCTGATCTACACCTCCGGCACCACCGGCCGCCCCAAGGGCGTGGTCTGCCCGCACCGCCAGATCCTCGCCGCCGTCGACGCCGTCCACGCCTGCCTCGGCTACCAGGAGCGGGACGTGGTGCTGTGCCGGCTGCCGCTCTCCTTCGACTACGGCCTCTACCAGGCCCTGATGTCCGCCCTGGTCGGCGCCACCCTGGTACTGGCCCGGCGCAGCGAGGACCGCGGACTGCTCCGGCTGATCGAGCGCACCGGCGTCACCGTCGTCCCGCTGGTGCCCTCGCTGGCCCAGATCCTCACCCTGCTGCAGGGCAAGCTGCACCGGCCCACGAAGGTCCGGCTGTTCACCAACACCGGCGCCCGCCCCGGCCGGGCCGTCACCGCCGAACTGCTGGAGCTGTTCCCCGGCTCCGAGTTCGCCTCGATGTACGGCATGACCGAGTGCAAGCGGATCTCCATCCTCGACCCCGACGAGTACGCCGCCCACCCCGACTCGGTCGGCCCGGCCATCCCCGGCGACCGGATCCGGATCCTGGCCGCCGACGGCACCGAGCTCGGCCCCCGGGAGACCGGCGAGATCACCGTCACCGGACCCACCGTGATGGCCGGCTACTGGGGCATCCCGATCGAGGAGCAGAGCCGGTTCGTCCGCCGCCCCGACGGCACCCTGGAACTGCGCACCGGCGACAAGGGCTGGCTCGACGAGGACGGCCGGCTGTACTTCGTCGGCCGCGACGACGACATCGTCAAGCGCCGCGGCATGCGGATCGCCCTCACCGAGGTCGAGGACGCCGCCGAGCGGATCCCCGGCGTCAGCGCCGCCGTCGCGCTGCGCCCCGAGCCCGAGGGCGCCCCGCTGCTGCTGGCCGTGCACGGCACCCTCCCGCCCGAGCGGGTCCGCGCCCTGCTGGCCGACCGGCTCGACCACAGCCGGATGCCCGACCGGGTCGTCCCGATCACCACCGTCCCGCTCACCGCCAACGGCAAGCCCGACCGGGCCGCCGCCAAACGCCTGGTCGAAGCCGCCGGGGCCGCCGACGAGCCGACCGCGAGCACCGCCCCGCAGACCACCGCATCCCCGAGGAGCAGCCATGAACCAGTCGCAGTTTGACCAGCTCGTCGAGCGGACCTGCTCCGTGCAGGTCACCGACTCCGAGACCCCGCTGGTGGACCTGGGCGTCGACTCCCTGCACACCATCGCCCTGCTGATGGCGATCGAGGAGGAGTTCGGCTTCGAGGTCGACCCCGACGCCCTCGCCGACCCGGCGCTCGCCTCCCCGGCCGGCCTGCTGCGCTACGTGCACACCCGGACCGCCGCCCCGGCCGGGATCTGAGGGACCGACAGCCATGTGGACCGACACCAGACCCCCGGCCGAGATGCCGAAGCTGTTCGAACGGGGCGCGGACGTGATCTCGCTGGCCGGCGGCCTGCCCGACCTGGACGTCCTGCCGCTCGCCGAGATATCCGCCCAGCTCGCCCGGCTCGTGCGGCTCGGCGGCAAGCTCGCCCTGCAGTACACCACCCCGCACGTCGCCAAGGCCCTCGTCCCCGCCGTCGCCGACCTGATGGCCCGGGAGGACGGCCACGCCGACGCCGGCAACCTGATCCCCACCAGCGGCTCGCAGATGGGCCTGACCGCCGTCGCGCTGGCCCTCGGCAGCCCCGGTGACACCATCCTGGTGCAGACCCCGGCCTACCCCGGCGCCACCGCCGCGTTCCGCACCGCCGGCCTGCTGCCGCACGCCGCCGCCGAGGACGCCGACGGCCTCGACCCGCAGCAGCTGCGCCGCGACGTCGCCGCCCTGCGCGCCGCCGGGCACACCGTCCGGCTGCTCTACACCAACCCGACCTTCCAGAACCCGACCGGCGCCACCCTCGCCGTCCCGCGCCGCACCGAGATCCTCGCCGCCTGCCGCGAGCTCGACCTGCTGCTGGTCGAGGACAACCCGTACGGGCTGCTCGGCTTCGACGGCACCACCACCACCCTGTTCCAGGCCCTCGACCCGCAGCAGGTGGTCTACCTCGGGACGTTCTCCAAGATCTTCGCGCCCGGCCTGCGCTCCGGCTGGATCGCCGCCCCCGAGCACCTGCGGTACGACCTGGCCCGGGTCGCCGAGATCATCTCGCTCTCGCCCTCCGCGCTCGCCCAGGGCGCGCTGGCCGCCCACTACGCCCGCTCCGGCTGGACCGACCTGATCGACCGCTACCGGGACAGCTACCGCGAGCGCTGCGCCCTGATGGCCGACGCGCTGGACGCCGAACTCGGCGCGGACAGCCCCTGGCAGTGGCAGCGCCCCGACGGCGGCTTCTACCTGTGGCTGCGCCACCGCGACCGGGCCGACGCCGGACCGTACGCGCTGGCCGCCGCCGCCCGCGGCGTCTCGGTCGTCCCCGGCGGCCACTTCTCGATCGACGGCGAGCACGCCGACGGCCTGCGGCTGTGCTTCAGCAACGTGCCCCGCAAGAAGATCACCGAGGGCATCGGCCGGCTCGCCGCCGCCCTCACCGAAACCCCTTCGGCCGTGCGCGAGTTGTCGGAGGTGGCCGGATGACCGCGCCCGCCGTCGAGGCCGCCGGCACCGACTGGGCGGACTTCGGCCCGCACCACCGGCTGGCCGGCACCGACTGGAAGGTCTGGAGCGTCGGACTGCTCCGCAACGCCGGCTTCCCGGTCTCCGGCCTCGACCTGGTCGGCGGCACCCGCGCCCCGGCCGCGGCCGCCGCCCTCGCCGCCGGCGACGCCACCGAGGAGGAGTTCCGCACCGCCTACACCGCCGACGTGGACCGCGAGGGCACCGCCCTCGCCGCCCTCGCCACCGACCCCAAGCTCCGCCTGGCCATCGCCTGGCAGAACCGCACCGTCTTCCGGATCCTCGACTCGCTGGCCGCCCCCGGCGGCAAGGAGACCAAGCGCCGCCAGCGCGAACGCACCCTCGCCATGTACTGGCTGCGCTACTGCGCCAAGGCCGACACCATCGGCTTCTTCGGCCCCGCCGCCTGGATCGGCGTCGGCCGCACCGACCGCGCCATCGCCATCGAGAACGGCCCCGCCCTGGTCGCCGCCTCGCACACCGCCCTGGAACGCTGGACGGTCGCCGCGGTCGCCGACTGGATGGCCGAACAGCCCGGCGCCCGCTGGTGGTTCCCGCCGATGCTGCGCCCCGACGTCCACCTGGACGGCGAGCAGCTGGTGCTCCCCACCCGCAAGGTGCTGCGGCTGCGCCCCGAGGAGGCCCAGCTGCTGCGGCTCGCCGACGGCGACCGCAACGCCGAGCAGCTCACCGACCTGCTGGTCGCCGAGCACGGCTGGGACGCCGCCACCGCCCATCAGCGGGTCGAGAAGGCGCTGGGCCGGCTGCTGCGCCAGCGGGTGCTCGGCTGGGACGCCAACATCCCGGTCGACGTCCGGGCCGAGGAGGTGCTGCGCCGCCGGGTCGACGCGATCGGCGACCCCGCCCTGTTCGTCCGCTACGACGCGGTGCTCACCGAACTCGCCCGGCTCAAGGACGCCGTGCACCGGGCCCGGACCGCCGAGCAGCTGGTCGAGGCGCTGGACGCGCTGGACGCCCGCTTCGTCGAGGTGACCGGCCAGGCCGCCTCCCGCGAGGAGGGCAAGGCGTACGCCGGACGCACCCTCAGCTACCAGGACGCGCTGCGGGACTGCCGGATGGAGCTCGGCCGGGACTTCCTGGACGGCATCGCCCGCCCGCTCGCCCTGGTCGCCGACGCCGCCGACTGGTTCGGCAACCGGCTCGCCGAACTCGTCGAGGCCGAGGTGGCCGGCTTCGTCCGCAAGGCCGCCGGCCGGCTGCCCGTCGGCGCCGCCGTCACCCTGGCCGACGTCTGGCCGCAGACCCTGGCGCTGTTCTGGGGCGAGCACGACCACCCCGTGCAGCAGGCCGTCCGGGAACTCGCCCTGAAGTGGCGCGAGGTGATCGGGGAGGTGCCCGAGGGCGCCACCCGGGTCGACCTGGCGGTCGACCGGATCGCCGGCCGGGTCCGCGAGGTGTTCGCCACCGGGCCGGTGCGCTCCCCGCACCTGGCCGTGCACAGCCCGGACCTCCAGGTGGTGGCCCGCTCGGTCGACGCCGTCAACGCGGGCGAGCACCTGGTGGTGCTCGGCGAGATGCACGCCTGCCTGGCCACCCTCGACCTGCCCTTCCTGGACTGGACGGCCGGCGGCGGCTCGGTGCGCGACAAGGTCAACCGGGTGATCGGCGCCGAACGCCTGGTGCCGCTGCTCCCGGTCGGCTGGAAGCGCAACAGCGGCCGCATGGTGCCCGCCCCGATCGGCGAGGGCGACCGGCTGATCGGCTTCACCCGCGCCCCGTTCGACCAGCGCGGCCGGATCGAGCCCGCGGTCTCCATCACGCTCGCCGAGCAGGACGGCACCGTCACCGCGACCACCGCCGACGGCCGCTCCCGCTCGCTGTCCGAACTGCTCGCCGTACTGATCTCGATCATCGCCTGCGACGCCTTCAAGATCGGCCTGGACCGCCCGCACGCCCCCCGGGTCACCCTCGACGGCCTGGTGCTGTTCCGGGAGACCTGGCGGCTGCCGGCCCGGGGCGTGGAGCTGGCGCCCAAGGCCGACCGGCACCGCGACTACCTGGCGGTGCGCCGCTGGGTGGCCGCGCGGGGCCTGCCCGACCGGGCCTTCGTCAAGTTCCCCGAGGAGACCAAGCCCTCCCTGGTCGACTTCACCAGCCCCGCGCTGGTGCTCTCCTTCGCCAACCTCGTCCGCCGGGCGGTGCAGGCCGACCCGGACGCCGGGGTGACCGTCAGCGAGCCGCTGCCGGCCACCGAGGAGTCCTGGCTGCCCGACGCCGACGGCGAGCGCTACGTCAGTGAGCTGCGGCTCCAGATCAGCCGAGAGGTGCCCCAATGACCGTGCTCGTCCCCGACGGCGCCACGGTGCGGGCCCGCCCGCACCGGCCGTCGGACCCCGACATCGTCGCCACGATCGGCGGAACCCCGCTGGTGGCGCTGGACCGACTCTTCCCGCCCGCCCGCTTCCAGGTGTACGCCAAGTGCGAGCGGTTCAACCCCGGCGGCTCCGTCAAGGACCGCGCCGCCAAGTCGATGGTCGAGCAGGCGATCGCCACCGGGCGGATCGTCCCCGGCGTCTCCACCGTGGTGGAGTCCTCCTCCGGGAACCTGGGCATCGCGCTCGCCCAGCTGTGCAACTTCCACCGGCTCGGCCTGGTCATCGTGGTCGACCCGCGCACCACCCCGCAGAACCTCGCCATCATGCGGGCCTACGGCGCCAAGGTGGAGGTGGTCGAGCACCGCGACCCCGCCACCGGCGAGTACCTGCCGGCCCGGATCGCCCGGGTCCGGCACCTGCTGGACACCGTCCCCGACGCCTGGTGGCCCAACCAGTACGCCAACGAGGACAACGCGCGGGCCCACCACGGCACCATGCGCGAGATCGTCGAGGCGCTGCCCGCCGCCCCCGACTACCTGTTCCTGGCGGCCGGCACCACCGGCACCCTGCGCGGCTGCGCCGAGTACCTGCATGACCAGCAACTGCCCACCCGGGTGGTCGCGGTGGACGCCGTCGGCAGCGTGATCTTCGGCCCGCCGGAGCCCTGGGAGTCCTCCCACAAGCGCACCATCCCCGGCCACGGCGCGGCCGTCGTCCCCGCCCTGCTCAGGCCGGGCCTGGCCGACCGGGTGGTCAAGGTGACCGACTCGGAGTGCATCCGCGGCTGCCGCAGCCTGCTCGCCGAGGAGTCGATCCTGGCCGGCGGCTCCTCCGGCGCGGTGATCGCCGCGATCGGGCAGTCCGCCTCCTGGATCGAGCCCGGCTCCACCTGCGTGGCGGTGCTCCCGGACGGCGGCGACCGCTACCTCGACACCATCTACGACGACCAGTGGGTCGAGTCCTACCTCCGGCAGTACCTGCCGCCCACCGAGCAAGAGAGAGAAACGATATGAGGATCCTCGGCCGGGAGGACGTCCGGACCGCCCTGGCGGGCCTCGACGCCACCGTCGTCGACCTGGTCCGCAACGCCTACGTGCTGCACGGCCAGGGCAAGTCCGACCTCCCCTTCTCGACCTTCCTGCGCCCGCTGCACCGCTCCGACTCGCGGATCATCGCGCTGCCCGCCTACCTCGGCGGCCCGGCCCCGGTGATGGGCCTGAAGTGGATCTCGTCCTTCCCGGAGAACGTCAAGCGCGGGATGCAGCGCGCCAGTTCGCTGTGCATCCTGAACGACCTGGAGTCCGGCTACCCGCTCGCCCTGATGGAGGGCAGCCAGATCTCCGCGGTGCGCACCGCGGCCGGCGCGGCGCTCGCCTCCGGCCTGCTGAACGCCGGGCGCGAGGTCCGCACGGTCGGCCTGGTCGGCTGCGGCACCATCAACCAGCGGGTGGTGCACTTCCTCGACCAGGTGCACGAGGAGCTGGAGACCGTCCTGCTGCAGGACGCCTTCCCGGAGCGGGCCGAGGTGTTCGCCGCCGAACTGGCCGCCGAGTACCCGCACCTGTCCTTCCGGGCCGCCGCGCTCGGCCAGGTGCTGACCGCCGACACGGTGTCGATCGCCACCACCGACTCCTCGTACTGGCTCGACCTCGCCGACCACCCGCAGCGCCCGCACGGCCAGGTGGTGCTGCACCTGTCGCTGCGCGACCTGTCGGTCGGCTCGGTGCTCGGCGCGGTCAACGTGGTCGACGACGCCGACCACGCGATCCGCGAGCAGACCTCGCTGCACAAGGCCGAGCAGCAGGCCGGCCACCGCCGCTTCGTCACCGCCGAGATCGGCGCGCTGCTCGACGGCACCGCCGGACTCCCCGCCGACGCCCGCACCGTGGTGTTCTCCCCGTTCGGCCTCGGGGTGCTCGACCTGGCCGTCGCCGAGGCGGTGCTGAACGCCGCCGAGAAGGCCGGGCTCGGCACCGAGGCCGAGGGCTTCGACCCCGGCACCCACAAGGTCACCTCCAACCTCACCGGGAGCGCGGCATGACCGGTCTCTTCCCCGAGGGCACCCGGGCCGTCGTCACCGGCGCCTCCCGCGGCATCGGCGCCGCCATCGCCCTCCAGCTCGCCGAGCACGGCTGCGACGTCGCGCTCAACTACCGCTCCAGCGCCGGGAAGGCCGAGCAGCTGGCGGAGAAGATCGAGGGCCTGGGCCGCCGCGCCCTGCTGGTCAAGGCCGACGTCTCGGACGAGGCGCAGGTCACCGCGATGTACAAGGAGATCCGCACCGCCTGGGGCGGGGTGGACGTCGCGGTCCTCAACTCGGGCATCACCGCCGACGGCCACTTCGCGGCGATGAGCGCCGCCAAGTGGCAGGAGGTGATCTCCACCAACCTGACGGGCGCGTTCCTGACCGCCCGCGAGGCCACCAAGCAGATGTACGCCTCCGGCGGCTCGATCGTCTTCATCGCCTCCACCTCCGGCATCGCCGGCCGGGTCGGCCAGGCCAACTACGCCGCCTCCAAGGGCGGGGTGATCGCGATGGCCAAGACGCTCGCCTACGAGGGCGCGCCGAAGGGCATCCGGGTCAACGTGGTCGCGCCGGGCTTCATCGACACCGACATGGTGAAGAAGGTGCCCCGGGCCCAGCTGAAGGAGGCCGCGGCGGCGATCCCGCTGGGCCGGATGGGCACCCCGGAGGAGGTCGCGCAGGCGGCGGTCTTCCTGGCCAGCCCGGCGGCCTCGTACATCACCGCCAAGGTGCTCACCGTCGACGGCGGGATGCTCTACAGCTAGCCCCCTCCGTTCGAACTGAAGTTCCATCAACTCCCACCGAGAGGAAGCCCCACCATGTCCACCGCCACCTTCGAGGACGTCCGGACCCAGGCCGAGCAGCGCCTGGAGAAGAACCTGAAGATCAAGTCGATGATCATCGAGCGCCTGGGCCTGGACGCCGAGGCCGAGGTCGTCTCCGACAACCAGCCGCTGTTCGGCCGCGGCCTGGAGATGGACTCGCTGGACACCCTGGAGATCGTCGTCATGATCAACAACGAGTACGACGTGCTGATCAGCGACGACGACTTCGAGGCCTTCGGCTCCATCAACGCCCTGGTCGACTTCATCGAAGCCCGCGAGGTCTGACCGTGACCACCGCCCCCGCCCCCGCCAGGGCCGCGGCCGCCGCCAAGGCGGCCGGCCGGGAGAAGCCGAAGACCTTCGCCTACTCCTCCGACGACATCAAGCGGATGCTCCCGCACCGCTGGCCGATGCTGATGATCGACCGCGCCTACGACGTGGTCCCCGGCGTCTCCGGACGCGGCGTCAAGAGCGTCTCGGTGAACGAGCCGTTCTTCGCCGGCCACTACCCCGACCACTCGATCATGCCCGGCGTGATGATCGTCGAGGCGATGGCCCAGCTGGTCGCCGTGGTCTACGTCGCCGAACTGCTGGAGGCCCCGGCCCCCGCCGCCGGGGAGGAGCCCGCCGACCCGTCGGCCAGCGTCGGCTACCTCGGCTCGATCAGCTCGATGAAGTTCTCCCGGCTGGTCGTCCCCGGCGACCAGCTCACCCTGGAGGCCAAGCTCGGCCAGAAGCTCGGCGGCCTGCGCTCGGTCTCGGTCCGGGCCTCGGTCGGCACCGAACTCGCCGCCGCCGGCTCGCTGATCGTCACCACCGAACGCAAGGGCTGACCCGGCGTCACCCCAGCGGACCAGCACAGACAAGGAGGTGTGCCATGTCCATCACGATCCGCCCCTACCAGGAGGGCGACGCGCATGACATCGCCGAGCTGTACAACCGGCACCGCGACAACCCCAACCCGGTGGCGGGCGGAATCACCGGCGCCGAACTGGAGCGCGAACTCGCCGAACGCGACACCGCGACCTTCCTGATCGCGACCGAGGACGGCCGCGTGGTGGGCACCTTCGGGCTGTTCCACAGCACCGGACGGCGCTCCGCCCGGGCCGGCGAACTGATCGCCGACATGTTCTTCGTCGCCCCGGCCTACCGCAACGGCGTCATCACCGGACGGCTGTTCACCGAGGCCGTCGAATGGATGATGCGCTGCGGCTGCCTGGTGCTGCGCCTCACCGTCAACCCGGCCAACACCGTCGCCTTCAAGCTCTACCGGCGGGTCGGCTGCGTCTCGGTCGGCGAGACCGTCCCCGGCGAGGACGGCAACGTCGAACTGCACAACTACATCCCGCTGATCCTGCGCAGCGTCTTCCACGACCTCGGCCCCGAGGCCGTGGCGGAGCTCGGCAAGCTCAGCAGCTTCGGCAACGTCACCGACGGCCGGGACGGCGAACTCCGTTCCGACGTACGGATGGTGGACGGGATCCGGACCGTCGCCTACGCTCTGGCCCTCGGCGCCTTCAAGCTCACCGCCACCATCGACGTGGACCGCGGCCTGATGCTCGACGCGGCCCTCACCGGCCCCGACGACACCACCCGGCAGCTGCGGATCGCCGAACCGCCCTACCAGGTCAAGGCCCCCGGCGACGGGCAGCCGCACCGCTTCGGCGACCGCGGCCTGACCGCCGAACTGGACGCCGCCGAAGGCACCCTCACCGTGCACGCCGAGGGCCACCACGGGCCGGTGTTCGTCTCCACCTGGCCCAGCGCCGAGGCCGACCGCTCGGCCGGCTGGCGCGAGGGCCAGGCCCGGGAGCTGGAGATCGAGCCCGTCGAACACGGCGTGCGGGTCTCCGAGCGCACCGGCGGCAACCTGGTCACCGGCACCCTCACCCTGCACCAGGGGGTGCTGCACCAGGAGTTCAGCTACACCACCCGGCCCGGCCGGATCTTCCAGACCGTCGGACTGCGCCAGGGCGACTTCACCCTGACCGGCCCCGACGGCACCGCCGAACAGCACCCGATCGGCACCGGCCTCGGCGTCCGCGACACCTCCGAGGTGGTCGCGGCCGCCCGCACCGCCCCGGCCGGCAGCGCCCTCGCCTGGACCGACGGCACCAACCGGGTGGAACTCCCGGCCGGCCACCCCGTCCGGCTGATCACCACCACCCTGGTCGAACGCCACCTGGAGCCCGACGCCGACGGCACCGCCCGCCTGCGCACCGAGCTCGCCACCGGCCCCCGCCCCGTCGCGACCCGACCGGTCGCGGACGCCCGACTCCTCGACGGACAGCGCAAGTTGACCGTCAAGGCGGCGGCCGGCGGGATCACCGGCTGGACCGAGGACGGCACCAAGGTGCTGCGCAGCCCCGCCCCCCGCACCCGGCCCTTCGGCTGCAACCCGCGCTGGAGCGCCGGAGCGTGGGTCACCCGCGAGCACCACCGGCACAGCCTCGCCACCGGCCTCGGCTGGGGCGTCCCGACCGAACCCGCCTGGGAGCAGAAGCACCCGCTCGGCCTGGCCGCCCCGCAGGAGCGGATCAGCTGGGAGGTCACCGCCCCCGAGCAGTGCGCCCGGCCGGTCCGGATCGACGTCCACGCCCCCGGCGCGGACGAGGAGACCGTCCTGTGGCTCACCCCCGACACCCCGGCCGACACCGCCGTGGTGCTCGACTCCGCCGGCACCCGCCGCGAGCTGGACAGCGCCGGCTTCCGGCAGGTCTGGGCCGCCGCCGCCGCAGTCCGGCTCAGCAGCGGCCACTGGCTGCACGTCGCCCCCGCGGGCGGCCCCGGCAGCCAGGAGATCGTCCTGCGCACCACCACCTCCGGACTGCTGATCGGCTGCGCCGCGACCGGCACCGAAGCCGCCTGGCAGCTGTCCGTCCACCCCGCACCCGCGATCTGACACACAGTCACCCCTCGAAAGGACACCGAACGACCATGACCACCGCCCCCGCCCGCACCGCGCAGGACGACTACACCACCGTCCGCACCGCCATCGGCGCCTACCGGATCACCGCCCCGCTGGTCCGCGTCTCCGGCGGCGACCGCTACGAGTTCCTCGACCTGTTCCTGGCCAAGTCCAGCGAGTACGTCGAGCCGGACACCGTCCGCGAGGCCCTGGCGCTGAACACCGACGGCACCCCGTTCGCCGTCCTGCTGCACTTCGAGATCGGCGACGACTCCTGGCTGCTGCCCCGCACCCCCGTCACCGCTGAGCAGCTCACCGCCTACCTGGAGGCCGTCGACGCCCCCGCCGACGCCACCGTCGAGGTCGCCCCCGAGGGCTGGGGCGCCAGCGCCTTCGAGGGCCCGCACGCCTGGGCCGCCGCCGCCAAGTTCGTCGAGTTCGACATCTCCGGCCTGACCCTGCACGGCGTCACCGAGTCCGCCGTCCCCGGCGAGCCCGCCGCGCTGGCCCACCTCGCCCGGGTCGGCACCACCGGCGAGTACGGCTACCTGCTGCTCTCCAACGCCCCCGAGGCCGCCCACGCCGCGGTCCTCGACGCGGTCACCGCCGAGGACGGCGCCGAGGTCGGCGAGCAGGGCCTCGCCCGGGTCCAGGCCGAGGCCGGGATGTCCGTCTACGCGGCCGGCTTCGGCGGGCTGCCGGTGCACGAGGCCGACCTGGCCTGGATGGTCGACTGGAACCGGATCGGCGAGTTCCAGGGCTCCGAGGAACTGGTCAAGCCCACCTCCGAGACCGCCAAGACCACCGCCCTGGCCGCCCCGGCCGGCGCCGTCGTCCCGGCCGGCACCCCGGTCACCGCGGGCGGGCAGCAGGTCGGCACCGTCGTCTGGCAGGCCCCCTCCGCCAACGCCGAGGAGGAACTGGTCGTCGCCCTGCTGGACGCCCCGTTCTGGGTCCCCGGCCTGGAGCTCGCCGCCGGCGACGCCGCCGAGACCCCGCTGCGCACCGTCACCCAGCCCCGCGTCATCGCCCGCTCCCTCACCACCCGGATCCACTGATGACCGACACCACCACCGAACGCATCGCCCTCACCGGGCTCGGCCTGATCACCGGCGCCGGCGACGACGTCGAGAAGAGCTGGGCCGCCATCTCCCAGGGCGTCTCCGGCATCAAGACCAACACCCTGTTCGACACCACCGAGCTGCTCACCGACTGGGCCGGCATGGTCACCGCCGAGCAGCCCGCCGACCTCGACCGCTGCTACGCGCTGGCCGCCACCGCGATCCGCGAGGCCCTGCGCACCTCCGGCCTCGACCTGGACACCGTGGACCGCGACCGGGTCGCCGTGGTGGTCGGCTCCAGCCTCGGCGCGATGCCGACCCTGGAGAACGTCCACCGCGGCCTGGTCAAGGACGGCGAGCTGGACGCCCCGGCCGCCGCCGCCTCCCAACTCCCGTGCGTCGGCGACTACATCGCCGCCGAGTTCGACCTGCGCGGCCCGCGGATCGTGCTCTCCAACGCCTGCGCGGCCAGCGCCGTGGCCCTCGGCTACGCCGCCGAACTGCTCTGGAAGGGCGAGGTCGACCACGTCATCTGCGGCGGCGTCGACCCGCTGGCCGAACTCTCCGCGTACGGCTTCTCCGCCCTCGGCGCGCTCGACCCCGAGCCGTGCGCGCCGATGTCCGCCTCCACCGGGCTCACCCTCGGCGAGGGCGCGGGCTTCATGGTCCTGGAGTCGGTCGAACGGGCCGCCGCCCGCGGCGCCGCCCCGCTCGCCGAACTCGGCGGCTACGGCCTCTCCTGCGACGGCTACCACCAGACCGCCCCCGACCCGAGCGGCAAGGGCGCGGCCGCCGCGATGGCCCAGGCCCTCCGGACCGCCGGCCTCGAACCGCAGGACGTCGACTACGTCAACCTGCACGGCACCGGCACCCCCGCCAACGACGTGTCCGAGCCCAAGGCCGTGAAGCTGCTGTTCGGCACCGAACTGCCGCCCGCCAGCTCCACCAAGTCGATGCTCGGCCACACCCTGGGCGCGGCCGGCGCGGTCGAGGCGATCGTCTCCACCATGGCCATCGACCGGGGCGTCATCCCGCCGACCGTCAACACCCGCGGCACCGCCTCCCCGTTCGGCCTGGACATCGTCCCCGACAACGGGCGGCCCGCGCCGCTCGAGGTGGTCGCCTCCAACTCCTTCGCGTTCGGCGGCAACAACGCCACCGTCGTCCTCAACAAGCCCGGCCGGCCCGCCCGTTCGGCCCGGCACACCCAGCCCGTGCACCACGTCGTGGTCACCGGCGTGGCCGGCCTGGCCGGCTCGGCCGGCTCCACCGCCGAACTGACCGCCGCCCTCGCCGAGGGCCGGATCGGCTTCGACACCCTCGAAGAGGTCGCCGGGATCGGCGAGCGCCCGATCGGCCGGATCGACGTCAAGGCCGTCACCAAGCGGCTCAACCCCAGCAAGGCCCGCCGGATGGACCCGCTCGGCGTGCTCGCCGCCGGCGCCGTCGGCGACCTGTACGACCGCCACGGCAAGCCCTCCCGGGCCGAGGCCGAGGGCACCGGCATCGTCTTCGCCACCGGCTACGGCCCCGTCACCTCCGTCCTCAACTTCCACCAGGGCGTGCTGGAACAGGGCATCACCGGCGCCAACCCGGCGATGTTCGCCAACACCGTCGTCAACGCCGCCGCCGGCCACGTCGCGATGCTGCACCGCTACCGCGGCTACACCGCCACCATCGCCAACGGCGGCACCTCCTCGGTCCTCGCCCTGCAGCTCGCCGCCCGGGTCATCGCCCGCGGCATGGCCGACCGGATCATGGTCGTGGTCGCCGACGAGTTCCCCGCCCAGGCCCTCGCCACCCAGGCCCGGCTGCCCGGCTACGCGAAGACCCCGCACGTCGTCCCCGGCGGCGGCACCGGCACCGTCCTCTCCGAGGGCGCCGCCGCGATCCTGCTCGAATCCGAGGCCTCCGCCGCCGCCCGCGGCGCGAACGTCCTGGCGGACGTCCGCGGCTTCGGGGCCTCCGGCGAGGCGGCCGGCATCGGCCGGATCGGCCGCGACGGCGAAGCCTGGGCCCGCGCCCTGCGCGCCGCCCTCGCCGAAGCCGACAGCACCCCCGAGCAGATCGACACCGTGGTCTCCGCCGCCTCCGGCTACCGCCTGGTCGACCTCGCCCAGCGCCGCGCCCTCGACCTGGCCGGCCTCGCCGAACGCCCCACCCGCACCCCCAAGGCCCAACTCGGCGAGACCTACGGCTCCGCCGGCGCCCTCGGCCTGGTCGCCGCCCTCGCGGGCGACGCCCCCGCCGGACGCCTCCTGCTCTCCAGCTTCGCCTACGGCGGCTCCTACGCCGCCGCGGTGTTCGACGCGAGGGCCTGATGACCCCCCGACGGACACCCCCGCCCCCCACCTCCGCCCTCACCGCCAGCTGGTCCCTCCACCTCGGCCCGGCCCTCCACGCCGCCACCCGCCACCCGGCGGACCCGCAGCCGGACGGCCGACCCGCCCGGGCCGGACGGCCACCGGCGGACGGGACGGCCGGGACGGCCGGTGGAGACCCGGCGGGACGGTCGTCGGCGAGCAACTCGGCGGTGGCCCGGCCGGGCAGCCAACTCGCTCCGGGTGAGAGCCCGTTGGCGGTTGGCCGGGCCGGTGGAAGCCCGGCGGCCGCTCGGCCGGAACGACAGTCGGCCCCGGCGGGCGAAGCTGCCTTCCGGACCCCGGCGGGGGTTCGGCGGGGTGGTCGACCCGCTCCGTCAGAACAGTCGTCGACGGCCGAGTGGGCCGGGTCGGTCGAGTCGGCCGGGTCTGCCGACGGCGGTCCGGCCGGCCGGCCGGGGGCCCGGTCGGAGCAGCAGCCCGCTCCGGTGCCCGCGGCCCTGCCCCCGGCGGGAGGGCCGTCGGCGGGGGACGGCTCTGTCGCCGGTGGTCCCGGGGCCGGTGGCGTCGGCCGCCGGTTGGCCGGGGCCTGTCTCACCGCGCGCCGGGCCACCGCCCGGCTGGTGGGCGGGGGGCGGCCGGGTCCGGCCCTCCTCGCCGCCCCCGGTGCCCCCACCGCTTCCACTCCCGCGGCCGCTCCGGCCGTCGTGGCGGAGCGGACCCCGGCGGGAGTGCTGGAGGCGATCGTGGACTGCCTGGTCACCCACCATCCGCGGCTGCCCCGGGACCGGATGGGCCACCGGCTGAACGACGCCGGCCGGTGGCTGATCGCCCAGGCGGTGGCCGACCTGCACGGGGTCCGGCTGTCGCCCCGCGAGCTGGCCCGGGACGAGCACCGGCGGTGGAGCGTACCGGAGTTGGGCCTGACCGCCTCGGTCGCGCACTGCGCCGCGTACTCGACGGTGGCGCTGGTGTCCGGGCAGACCGTCGGGGTGGACCTGCAGGACCACCGGGACCGGCCGTTCGCCATGCAGTGGCTGGGCGCGCTGCTCGGCCGGCCGGACGGCGAGCCCGCCACCATGCGGGACTTCGCCGAGTGCGAGGCGCTGATCAAGGCGTCGCACATCCGCAAGGAGACCTTCGCCGGGGTCCGGCTGCCGGACTGGCGGCCGGGCTGGCGCCCCACCAACGTCGGCTACCTGGTCCGCTCCGCCGACCTCGGCGACGGCCTGCAACTGGCCCTGGCCACCGACGCCCCCGCCCGGGTCCGCTGGTGGTGGCAGCCGGACCCCGCCGCCCAGCCCGTCCGCACCGCCACCCCGACCCTGGAGCCCGCCGCATGACCGCCACCGCCACTGCCACTGCCGCCGCGCCGGGGAGGTCCTACGCCCGGCGGATCTCCCAGATCGAGCGCGGCTACCTGAACGCCAACGCCACCGGCACCCCGCAGCTGATCCAAATGGTGATCGAGGGCACCGGCCGGCTCGACGCGGCCGAACTCGCCGACGCGGTACGGGAGTCCACCGCCGCCAACCCCGGTCTCGCGGTGCGCCGCAAGGGCCCGAACTGGCGGGCCGACGACGCCGCCCTCCCGCCGGTCACCGTGCTGCCCGCCGACGCCGGGTTCACGCACCCGTTCTTCCACCGCGACCTGGACGTGGTGGCCGGCCCGGTCTGCGAACTCGGCCTGTCCGAGGGGCCGGTGACCCGGCTGGTGGTGCGGGCCAGCCACATCGTCACGGACGGCCGCGGGCTGCGGCACTGGATCGAGGACCTGTTCCGGGCGCTGCGCGGCGAGCAGCCGGTCGGCGCCGACTCCACCGTCGACGACACGCACTTCCGGGCCGCCGCCGCCCCCGTCCCGGCGGCGCCCGTCCCGGCCCGGGTGGCCGGCTTCCCGGCGATCCTCGGGCAGGGCGAGGCCGACGGCACCGCGCTGTGGCTGCGCCGCTCGGTCGCCGCGACCCCGTCCGCGGTGACCGCCCGGGTCGGCGCGGCCGTCTCCCGGCTGCTGGCCACCGACACCGGGCGGCTGATCATCCCGGTGGACCTGCGCCGGCACGACCGCGAGGTGCGCTCCACCGCCAACCTGACCTCCCAGCTGGTGCTCGACCTGCACCGCGAGGACCGCTGGAACCGGCTGCACAGCCAGCTGCTCGCCGCCATGCTCCGCAAGCGCGAAGTCGCCTCCCTGGAACGGGACTTCCTGCGCAACAACCCGTTCGCCAACTCGCTGCGCGAGGCCCAGGAGCTGGACGGCAGCCGCTTCCCGTGCACCGCGATCCTCACCGACCACGGCCGGATCGACACCGAGCTGTACCGCACCGCGCACTTCCGCCCCACCGGGTACTACACCCTGCCGATGCTCGTCCCGTACGCCGAAATGTTCCTGAGCACCTGTCAGATCGACGACCGCACCGAGCTCACCCTGTCCTGCCGCAACCGCCCGGACGCCCGACCGGCCGCCGAAGCCGTGCTGGACGAGGTCGAGCGCGCCCTGCTCGCGGTCGACTGACCCGGCCCATCCTCCTCTCCCCGCTGATGAAGGACCCGCGAAGATGCCCACCACACCCGCCCGCACCACGGTGAACGCGGCCAAGGGCAAGGCCCGCCGCAAGCCGGCCCCGGCCCGCAAGCCCGCCACCGCCGCCAAGCCCACCGCCACCAAGACCACGGCCGCCAAGACCACGGCCAAGCCCGCCGCAGCCAAGACCACGGCCAAGCCCGCCGCAGCCAAGACCACGGCCAAGCCCAAGGCCCAGAGCGCCAAGTCCCCGTCCCCGCAAGCGACTCCGAAGCCGGTTGCGCAGCCCGACCCGAAGGCCGCCGTCGCGGTCGAGGAGCAGCCCGCGGCCACCCCGGCCGAGGCCACCGCCCCTGCTCCCGCTCCCGCTCCCGCCCCCGAGCAGTCGGCGCCCCCCGCCGAGGCGCCGTCGAAGGCCGCGCTGTTCACCATGGTGATCGCCATGGCCGGCGGTTTCATCGCGCTGCTGGACACCACCATCGTCAACGTCTCGATGCAGGAGACCACGGCCCGGTTCGGCGGCATCAACCAGGTGCAGTGGGTGGTGACGGCCTACCTGCTGGCACTGGCGGCCGTGATGCCGGCGACCGGCTGGCTGGCCACCCGGTTCGGGACGAAGCGGGTGTTCGTCGCCGCGGTGACGCTGTTCGCGCTGGGTTCGCTGGGCTGCGCGGCCGCGCAGTCGCTGGACCAGCTGATCGCGGCGCGCGGCATCTCGGGCGCGGCGGCCGGTGTGCTGACGCCGGTGTCGACGATCCTGCTGACCCGCGGGGTGCCGCGCGAGCACCTGGGCCGGGTGCAGGCGCTGAACGGTTCGGTGATGCTGATCGGCCCGCTGCTGGGCCCGACCATCGGCGGCCTGCTGGTGGGCTGGGGCGGCTGGTCGGCGGTGTACGTGGTGAACATCCCGTTCTGCGCGGTGCTGCTGGCGGCCGCGCTGCGCTGGGTGCGCAAGGACGCGCCGCCGGCCGGCAGTGCCCGGCCGCTGGACGTGCTGGGTCTGGTGTCCTCGGCGACGGCGACGGTCTCCACGGTGCTGGCGATCCACGAGTACGCCGAGCACGGGGCGCGGGCGGCCGCGGCGCTGCTGGTGCCGGTGGGCCTGGCGGTGCTGGGCACGGTGGTCTTCGTGGTGCGCGAACTGCGGGCGAAGGCGCCGCTGCTGGACCTGCGGCTGTTCAAGATCCCGGTGTACGCGACCGCGGTGGTGAACATCTTCTGCCTGGGCTTCGTGCTGTACTCGCCGATGATGCTGATCCCGCTGTACTTCGAGTCGGCGCGCGGCGAGTCGGCGGTGAACACCGGTCTGCTGATGTCGGTCGGCGGCCTGGGCGTGGTGACGGCGGCCTGGCTGTCCCGGGTGCTGCTGCGGAAGATCGGCGGCGGGGCGACGGTGCTGATCGGCATCGGCCTGACCATGCTGGCGACGGTGCCGATGACCGGCCTGACCGGCACCACCGCGTACCCGCTGATCTGCGCCAGCCTGGTGGTGCGCGGCCTGGGCACCGGTCTGACCATCGTGCCGACGATGACCCGGGCGTTCCAGTCGATCCGGCAGGAGTCCATCCCGGACGCCTCCTCGCAGCTCAACCTGACCCAGCGGATCGGCGGCGCGCTGGCCATCGCGGTGGTCACGGTGGTGCTGACCGACTCGGCGAAGGCGCACCGCGGCATGGTGCCGGCGGCGTTCGCGCACTCCTTCGGCTGGCTGCTGGGGGTCTACGGGGTGACCCTGCTGCCCGCGCTGGCGCTGCTCCTGGCGGACCGCCGGGAGAAGCGCCAGCAGCAGGCGGCGAACTGACGGTGCGTCAGCGCGGCGCCCGCGGTCAGCGCGTGGCGGGGAGCCAGCCGTCCTGGACGGCGTGCACCCCGGCCTCGAAGCGGCTGCGGGCGTCGAGCCGTTCCATCAGGTTGGCGGCGAACCGGCGGGCGGTGCGCGGGGAGACGCCCAGCCGCTTGGCGATCGCCTCGTCGGTGTGGCCCTGGGCGAGCATCTTGAGGACGGCGAGCTCCTGCGGGGGCATCTCGTCGGCGTCGCACTTGGGGAGGTCGCCGACCGGGATCGCGTTGTCCCAGACGCCCTGGAACAGGGCGTACAGCGCGGCCACCGTGCCGGCGCCGCGCAGCACCACGGCGCCGGCCCGGGCGTCCTCGGTGTCGATCGGCAGCACGGCCTGCTGCCGGTCGAAGATGATCATGCGGATGGGGAGTTCGGGGACCGTCCGGACCTGGCCGCCGTGCAGGTTCAGCCAGGTCACGTGGTCCAGGGTGGGCCGGTGGTTGCGGACGCTGTCCAGGTAGACGGTGCGCATCTGCACCCCGCGCTCCAGCAGGGCCGCGTTCGGCTGCCGGCTGGCCCGCAGGTCCTCCTCGGAGTGCGCGCCGCCGGGGGCGAAGGTGGCCACCTCCTGGCGGACCGAGCCGGCCAGTTCGGCCAGCCGCTCGCGGATCGCCTCCGGTCCGCTGAGCTGCTCGGAGGCGGCGTCGGTCGCGGTGGGCCGCAGCGCCGAGCACTCCGCGATCAGCTGTGCGGCGGCGGCCCGGGAGGCTTCCACCCGCAGTTGCTGGGCGGCGAGTTCGGCCTGCTGGCGGGCCAGCAGCACCTCCATCGCGGTCTCCGGGCCGACCGCCCGGAACCCGATGCCCTCCCGGGCGGACGGCTGCACCAGGGCCAGTTCGCTCAACCGGTCGAGCCCGTGGCGGACTCTCTCCTCGGTGAGGCCCAGTGACCGGGCCAGTGCGGCGACTCCGGACTGCGGCTCGGCCAGCATCCGGCGGTAGATGGATTCGGCCTCGGTGTCGAGTCCCAGTGCGTCCAGCATGAATCGATCCCCGTCTCGATCAGCGCCAGTAACGTTTGCTCGGACTCAGAGCTTACTGATGCGGGGCAACCACGCACTGACCGTCATGTTCCGGAAAGATGTCCGGCCAACGCACGGGAGTTCACCGACCGTACACCTCCTGACGGACGGTCAGACGGCAGCCGACATCAGCAGCTGCCCGACCAGCTCGGTGACCTCGACAAGCGGCTCCGCCGGGGGCTCGGGAAGCGCCGACGCACAGTCACGGAGCAGGCTGTGGAAGGAGAAGAGCGCGGACGGATCCTGCCGCAGCAGGTTGTGTTCGAGCAGGACGTCCAGGAAACCTTCGGCCTCGTCCGGGCTCAGGCCGGTCAGCGCCGCCGCCCGCTGGAGGTCGAAGCTGCCCGCGGCCTGCCGGCTCATCAGCCGGGAGAAGCGCTGCTGCGCCCGGTCCAGGTACTGGTAGGAGGCGCGCAGCAGCACCATCAGGTCCCGGTCCGCGGTGCGCAGGCAGCGGGCCCGCCGGGCCGGGTCGGCCAGCCGCGCCACCAGGTCGGCGACCGTCCAGGCCGGGCGGTCGCGCAGCCGGGTCGCGGCGATCCGCACCGCCAGCGGCAGGTGCCCGCAGAGCGCGACGGCCTCGGCGGCCCGGGCGGGCTCCCGGGCCACCCTGGCCCGACCGGCCACCCGGGCCAGCAGTTCGATCGCGTCGGACGGCGGCAGCACGTCCAGCGGCAGCGCCACCGCCCCGTCCAGGGCGCTGAGCTTGCGCCGTCCGGTCACCAGCACCAGGGTCTCCCCGGCGCCCGGCAGCAGCGGGCGGACCTGGGCGCTGTCCGCGGCGTCGTCCAGCACCAGCAGGCAGCGCCGGCCGGCCAGTCGGGCCCGCCACAGCGCGCTGCGCTCCTCCAGCGAGGCCGGGACCTCCTCGGGCCGCAGGCCGTCGGCGCGCAGCAGCGCGGCCAGCGCCTGGATCGGCGGCACCGGGGGCCGGGACTCGTCGAAGCCGTCCAGCGCGGCGAAGAACTGGCCGTCCGGGAACTGCCCGGTCAGCTGGTGGGCGATCCGCACCGCCAGGGTGGTCTTGCCGACGCCGCCCATCCCGTCGACCGCCAGCATCAGCGGGGCGCCCGGGGCCCGCCGGCCGACCGCCTCCAGCAGCAGGGCGGACTCGGCGGTCCGGCCGGTGAAGTCGGCCAGGTCGTGCGGCAGGCAGTTGGGCCGGCCCGGCGGTTCCTGCACCCGGGCGGGGCGCGGCGCGGGCGGCTCGGACGGGGCGGCGGCGGCGCCGTGCACGCCGGGCCCGTCGGCCAGGATCTCGGCGTGCAGGGCGCGCAGCCCGGGGCTGGGCTCCAGGCCCAGTTCGGTGGCCAGGAAGCGCCGTCCCTCGTCGTAGACGGCCAGCGCGTCGGCCTGCCGGCCGCTGCGGCACAGCGCGGTCATCAGGCTGCGGCGCAGCGAGTCGCGCAGCGGGTACTCGGCCAGCAGTGCGGTCAACTCGCCCACCAGGGAGGAGGTTTCACCGACCTTCAGGCGCAGCGCCATCAGGTCCTCGACGGCGGCGATCCGCTGCTCGTTCAGCTTCACCGCGGCGCTGGTCACCGCCGGGCAGTGGATGCCCGCGAAGGCCTCGCCGCGCCACAGGTCGACGGCGGACTGCAGCAGCCGGATCGCCTCGGCGAACCGTCCGTCCCGTTCGGCGGTCCGGGCCTCCCGGACCTTGCGGGCGAACCGGTTGGCGTCCACCGCGTCCTCCGGGGCGGCCAGCCGGTAGCCGACGTCGGCCGTCACCAGCCGGTGCTCGCCCGCGGCGAGCACCCGTCTCAGGTCCCGGATGGCGTTGTGCACCTGGGGGCGGGCCGAGGTCGGCGGGTCCTCCCAGAGCTCGTCCACCAGGAAGTCCATCGGCACCACCCGGCCGACGTTCAGCAGCAGCAGCGCCAGGAGTCTCTGCTGCCGCATGCCCCGGACGTCCACGGGGACACCGCTCTCGCGGGCCTCCAGGGCGCCCAGCACCAGGAATTCCATCGTCCTTCACCCCCGTGAATGCGATCGGTCTGTGGTCGTGCGCTGCCGTGCCCGGCCGGCTCAGCCGCCCCAGGTGACGTCGCCCTGCGGGGAGACGCCCGGGTGCGGGGTGGCGGTGGCGGTCGGGGTCGGGTCGACCTGGACGGTCCCTGCGCCGTCCGCGACGTTTCCGGAGAATTCCACGGCGCCGGCCGAAACGGTCAGGGCGGCGACGGTGACGACCACGGAAGCGGCGAACTTGGAGACACGGGTGACCAGCACGGAATTCTCCTCGGAAATTGGTGGGCTTTCCCGGGATTCTTTCCCGGGGCTCCTGGCCGGGGCTCTCGCTCCCGCCGACATCTCTACTGTGCGCCTCCCGGGAGCGGGAGGGAACAGGGGTCGGCTGGACGGAACATGCACTGACCTAAGCCGTCCACACCGGCCTCAGTCGAAGTCCCACCAGGGGCCCGGAACCAGGGCCGCGCCCACCGACAGCACGGCGGAGCCGGCCAGCTGCGGCTCCAGGTCGACGGCCCGCACCAGCAGGTCGGCGGCCCGCTCCTCGGCCTCGGCCAGTCCGGCGGCCAGGCTGAACACCCCCACGGTGACCTCGCCGGACTCCTCCCCGTGGACGCTGACGTGCTCCAGCGCGTCCGCCTCCCGGGCGTGGGCGTGGATCATCTCGGCCAGGCCGGGGGGCACTCCACCGCCGGCCGGCATGCGCAACCTCGCGTGAACCAGATACATGCTTCCATCTTCGGTCCCGCCTCTAAGTACCCGAACGACTTCCGGCTGGTCGCTTTATGCCGTGGCATAAAGCGTCCGCTCGAGCGATTCTCGAGCGGACGGGATGTGCGGTACGAGTGGGACCGGAGGGAAAAGGGGAGCCCGGGGGTCAGACGGCCGCGGCGAGGTGGTCGGGCATTTCGCCGCCGCTGTCCAGGAAATGCGTCAGCGGCAGGGTGGCCGCGCCGAGCGTCACCGCGTCCGGGCCGAGGTCGGAGAGGGTGATGGTGGTGCGGGAGCGGGGGTAGGAGAGGGCGTAGCGGGTGGCGGCCTCGCCGATCGCGGGCAGCAGCCGGGGGCCGAGCAGCAGGCCGGCCCAGCCGCCGATGACGATCCGCTCGGGGTTGAACAGGTTGACCAGGTCGGCGATCGACGCGCCGAGCAACTCCGCGGCCTCGTCCAGCAGTTCGACGGCGGCGGGCTGCCCGTCCTCGGCGGCCCGCAGCAGGGCCGCCAGGCCGGCCTTCTCGCTGGTGCCGGGCACGGTGCCGTCCCAGCGCTCGACCAGAGCCTCGGCGCCGACGTACGCCTCCAGGCAGCCGCGCGAGCCGCACCGGCAGCGGCGGCCGCCGACGTGCACCTTGGTGTGGCCCCACTCGCCGGCCGAGCTGGTGGCGCCGCGGAAGCGGACGCCGTCGGCGATCACGCAGGCGCCGACGCCGGAGCCGAACAGGGCGACCACGGCGTGCCGGCTGCCGCGGCCGGCGCCGAACCACATCTCGGCCTGGCCGAGGGTCTTGGCGCCGTTGTCGACGTACAGCGGCAGCGCGGTGTGCTCGCGCAGCATCCGGCCGAACGGGACGGCGTCCCAGTCGAAGGTCTGGCCGTGCACGACGATGCCGGCGCCGGGGTCGGGGCCGGTGCCCTGCTCGACGATGCCGGGGACGCCGATGCCGATGCCGAGCACGCTCTCGGCCGGGACGCCGGCCGCGGCGAGCACCTGGTCGAGGCCGCCGGCGATCATCCGGACCACCCGCTCGGGGTCGTGCGCGGCGAGCAGCGGCTGGTCGGCGGAGGCGAGTTCGGTGAGCGCGAGGTCGAACAGGGTGACCCGGACCTGGGTCTCGCCGATGTCGATGCCGACCAGGTGGGCCTGGCCGGGGGTGACCCGGAGCAGGATGCGCGGGCGGCCGCCGTCGGACTCGACCGACCCGCACTCCTCGATCAGGCCGTCGGCGAGCAACTCGCCCGTCACGTTGCTGACCGATCCGGCGCTCAGTCCGGTCGCGGTGCCCAGCTCCTGGCGGCTCAGCGGACCGTGGAAGTACAGGTGCCGCAGGAGCGTGGAGCGGCTGCTCCGGCGCAGGTCGCGGACGGTCTGCTTGCCTCGGGGTGTCATCGGTGTCCCTTCTTCGTTGCAGAATCTACGCGGTCGCGCCTCTTGACGTCTACTTTTCTCAGACGTTAAATCTCGGCGTGAAGTAAGCGCTCCGTGCTGCTGCTTCACCCCCACGAGACGACAGCCCGAGAGGGGCTCCTCCCATGCGCACCCACCGGATCTCCGCCGCCCTCGCCCTGACCGCCGCGATCGTCCTGACCGCCTCCGCCTGCGGCGGCGGCGACAGCGGCGGCGGCAGCAACTCCAGCCCGAAGACCCTCACCTACTGGGCCTCCAACCAGGGCAGCAGCCTGGAGAACGACAAGCAGGTGCTGGAGCCCGAGCTGAAGAAGTTCGAGCAGCAGACCGGCATCAAGGTCAACCTCGAGGTCATCCCCTGGTCCGACCTGCTGAACAGAATCCTGGCCGCCACCGCCTCCGGCCAGGGCCCGGACGTGCTGAACATCGGCAACACCTGGTCCGCCTCCCTCCAGGCGACCGGCGCGCTGCTCCCGTTCGACCAGGCCGCCTTCGACAAGATCGGCGGCAAGGACCGCTTCCTGGAGTCGACCATCGCCTCGGCCGGCGCCAAGGGCAAGGACCCGGCGGCCGTCCCGCTGTACTCGATGGCCTACGGCCTCTACTACAACAAGAAGCTGTTCCAGGCGGCCGGCATCGCCACCCCGCCCGCCACCTGGGAGGAGCTGGTCGCGGACGGCAAGAAGCTCACCTCGGGCGACAAGTACGGCCTGGCGATCGAGGGCGGCAACGTCTCGGAGAACGTCCACCACGCCTTCACCCTGGGCATGCAGCACGGCACCGGCTTCTACGACGCCTCCGGCAAGCCGCAGTTCGACAGCCCGGAGGCGGTCGCCGCGGTCAAGCAGTACGTCGACTTCATCGCCAACGACAAGATCGCCGCCCCCGGCAACGCCGAGTACGCCGCCAACCAGTCGGTGACCGACTTCGCCACCGGCAAGGCCGCCATGCTGATGTGGCAGTCCGCGGGCGCCAACCTCAAGTCGCACGGCATGAACCCCGACGACTACGGCGTCGTCCCGGTCCCGGCCCCGGCCGGCGCCACCGGCGACAAGGCCACCACCTCGATGGTGGCCGGCATCAACCTCGCGGTCTTCAAGAACACCAAGAACCTCGACGGCGCCCTGAACTTCGTGAAGTTCATGACCAGCGACGAGGAGCAGAAGACCCTCAACGGCACCTACGGCTCGCTCCCGCCGGTCAAGGCCGCCCAGTCCGACGCCGCCTTCGCCACCCCCGAGCTGCAGACCCTCGCGGGCGTCCTGCAGAAGAGCGCCGCGCCGCTCCCGCAGGTCCCCACCGAGAGCCAGTTCGAGACCCTGATCGGCACCGCCGTGAAGAACCTGCTGGCGTCCGCCGCCGCGGGCAAGCCGGTCACCGAGGCCACGGTCAAGGACGAGCTGTCCAAGGCCCAGCAGCAGATGCCGGCGAGCTGACGAACGTGCCCGAGAAAGTGATCGACCGTCAGACCGCCGGTCAGGAGGCCGCCCCGCAGGGGGCGGCCCCCGCCCGCCGGCGCATCCGCGAGAAGTTCGGGCGCAGCGCCCTGCCCTACCTGCTGCTGCTCCCGGCCCTGCTGGCCGAACTGCTGATCCACCTGGTGCCGATGGTCACCGGCATCGTGATGGCGTTCAAACAGCTCACCCAGTTCTTCATCCGCGACTGGGGCTCGGCGCCCTGGTCCGGCTTCGACAACTTCAAGGTGGCGCTGGAGTTCGACGCCCCGGTCGGCAAGGCGCTGCTGCACTCGTTCTGGGTGACCTGCGCCTTCACCGTGCTCTCGGTCGGCCTGTCCTGGCTGATCGGCGTCACCGCCTCGATCTTCACCCAGGACGCCTTCCGCGGCCGCGGACTGCTGCGCGCGGCGTTCATGCTGCCGTACGCGCTGCCGGTGTTCGCCGCCGTGATCACCTGGTCGTTCATGTTCCAGCGGGACACCGGCCTGATCAACCACGTCCTGCACGACCAGCTCCACCTGACCAGCGACAAGCCGTTCTGGCTGATCGGCGACAACAGCTTCTGGGCGCTGCTGACCGTCTCGGTCTGGAAGTCCTGGCCGTTCGCCTTCCTCACCCTCACCGCGGGCCTGCAGAACATCCCGCGCGAGCTCTACGAGGCCGCCGCGCTCGACGGCGCCGGCGTCTGGCAGCAGATCCGCCGGATCACCCTGCCCTCGCTGCGCCCGGTCAACCTGGTGCTGGTGCTGGTCCTCTTCCTGTGGACCTTCAACGACTTCAACACGCCGTTCGTACTGTTCGGCAAGTCCGCCCCGCAGGCCGCCGACCTGATCTCGATCCACATCTACCAGTCCTCCTTCATCACCTGGAACTTCGGCCAGGGCTCGGCGATGTCGGTCCTGCTGCTGCTCTTCCTGCTGCTGGTGACCGCGGTCTACCTGTTCGCCACCAACCGCCGTCGGGGGGACGCAGAATGATCAACCCGCCCGCCTCCTTCCGCTGGCTGCGCCGGATCGTGCTGCTGGTGCTGGCCGTCTTCACCCTGACCCCGGTCGCGGTGATGCTCAGCTCCTCGCTCAAGCCGCTGCAGGACGTCCAGGGCCCGTGGCGCTGGCTCCCCAGCCACCTGACCCTCCGGCCGTACATCGACATCTGGACGACCGTCCCGCTGGCCAAGTACTTCACCAACTCGCTGATCGTCGCGGGCTCGGCCACCGCCCTGTCCGTGCTGATCGCGCTGCTGGCCGGCTACGCGGTGAGCCGCTACCGCTTCCGCGGCAAGAAGATCTTCACGATCACCGTGCTGTCCACCCAGATGTTCCCCGGCATCCTGTTCCTGCTGCCGCTGTTCCTGATCTTCGTCAACATCGGCAACTCCACCGGCATCGCGCTCTACGGCAGCCGCGGCGGCCTGATCCTCACCTACCTGACCTTCTCGCTGCCGTTCTCGATCTGGATGCTGGCCGGGTACCTGGACTCCATCCCGCGCGACCTCGACGAGGCCGCCGCGGTCGACGGCTGCGGCCCGATCCGCACCCTGGTGCAGATCATCGTCCCCGCCGCGCTGCCCGGCATCATCGCGGTCGCCGTGTACGCCTTCATGACCGCCTGGGGCGAGGTGCTGTTCGCCTCCGTCATGACCAACGACCAGACCCGCACGCTGGCCGTCGGGCTCCAGGGGTACGCCACCCAGACCGACGTCTACTGGAACCAGGTGATGGCCGCCTCGCTGGTCGTCAGCCTCCCCGTGGTCGCCGGATTCCTGCTGCTGCAGCGCTACCTGGTGGCCGGTCTGACCGCCGGTGCCGTCAAGTGACGCACCGCTGACGAGCCGTCAGGCCGCCCGCCCCCTCACCCTCGAAAGGACCACCCCGTGAACCACCTCGACGCGCTGCCGGCCAACTTCCGCTGGGGCGCCGCCACCGCCGCCTACCAGATCGAGGGCGCCGCGAGCACCGACGGCCGCGCGCCGTCGATCTGGGACACCTTCTCGCACACCCCCGGCAAGGTCGACAACGGCGACACCGGCGACGTGGCCTGCGACCACTACCACCGCTGGCCCCAGGACCTCGACCTGGCCGCCTCGCTCGGCCTGGACGCCTACCGCTTCTCCATCGCCTGGCCCCGGGTCGTCCCGCTCGCCGACGGCAAGGTCAACGCGGCCGGCCTCGACTTCTACGACCGCCTGGTCGACGGCATGCTGGAGCGCGGCCTCACCCCGTTCCCCACCCTCTACCACTGGGACCTCCCGCAGGCCCAGCAGGACCGCGGCGGCTGGCCCGAGCGCGCCACCGCCGAGCGCTTCGCCGAGTACGCCGCCGTGGTCGCCGAACGCCTCGGCGACCGGGTCCGCGACTGGTGCACCCTCAACGAGCCGCTCTGCTCCTCCTGGATCGGCCACCTCGAAGGCAAGATGGCCCCCGGCCTCACCGACCTCACCGCCGCCGTCCGCACCTCCTACCACCTGCACCTCGGCCACGGCCTCGCCGTCCAGGCGCTGCGCGCCGCCGTCCCCGGCGCCCGGATCGGCATCGTCAACAACCTCTCCACCATCGAGCCCGCCTCGCAGTCCGACGCCGACCTCGCCGCCGCCCTGCGCGCCGACGGCCACATCAACCGCTGGTGGCTCGACCCGGTCCTCGGCCGCGGCTACCCGCAGGACATGCTCGACCTCTACGGCGTCGAACTCCCCGTCCAGGACGGGGACATGGAGCTCATCTCGGCCCCGCTCGACTGGATCGGCCTCAACTACTACTTCCGCCAGATCGTCGCCGACGACCCCACCGGCCCCGTCCCGGGCTTCCGCCAGGTGCCCGGCCCCAACCCCGAGCGCACCGCCATGGACTGGGAGGTGCACGCCCCCGGCATCGAGGAACTGCTGCTGCGCCTCACCGAGGACTACGGCGTCCGCGAGATCTACGTGACCGAGAACGGCTCGGCCTACCGCGACACCGTCACCGCCGACGGCCGCGTCGACGACCCCGAACGCACCGCCTACCTCGAAGCCCACCTCGCCGCCTGCGCCCGCGCCGTCGCCAAGGGCGCTCCGCTGGCCGGCTACTTCGCCTGGTCCCTGCTCGACAACTTCGAGTGGGCCTACGGCTACGACAAGCGCTTCGGCCTCGTCCACGTCGACTACGACACCCAGGTCCGCACCCTCAAGACCAGCGGCGAACGCTACTCCCAACTCATCGCCGCCCACCGCGCCCGCGCCTGACCCCCGACCGACCACCCCGCAGGGCCCCGGGAGCACCCGCTCACTCCCGGGGCCCTGCCTCTTGTCGTCCGGCCGCCGCTCTCCGCACGGGTGGATCGCATCTACGTAGATCCGATCTACCCGATCAGAACCCGGACGGTTTCCTCTCGACGGTCTCCACGCCACTCGGACGCAGAGGACGATGAGTGCGTGAAGGAGAACGATTTCGGGGCAGCGCCGCGGACGCCCGATCCTGCCTACCACACACCGACCGTCTTCCTGCTGGTCGGGTTGACCGGTTCGGGGAAGACGACCTATGCCACCCGGGTGTTGGAGCCGTCGGGGGCGGTGCGGCTGTCGGTGGACGAGCTGGTGCACGCCAGGTACGGCCGCTACGGGGTGGACTACCCCGAGCACCGGTACTTCGAGCTGGAGGCCCCGGTGGTCGGGGAGGTCCGCGAGCGCCTGGTCGAGCTGGTCGGCGCCGGGATGGACGTGGTGCTCGACCACGGGCTGTGGCTGCGGCGGGACCGCGAAGAGTGGAAGAAGCTGGTCACCGAGGCGGGCGGGCGGTGGCGACTGCTGTACTTCCCGGTGCCCAAGGCCGAGTTGCTGCGGCGGCTGGAGGAGCGCAACCGCCGTGAGGACGCCAACGCGCTGACCGTGACGGCCGACGCGTTGGACGACTTCTACCAGCGGTTCGACGTCCCCGACGGCGAGGGCGAGGAGACCGTCGAGCCCGGCTCGTTCTAGCCGAGCGGCCTGGTGGGCGGGCGCCAGGTGTCCACGATGTGCTGGGCCTCCTTCGCCCACCACTCGGGAACGGCGGCGAGGGTGACCGGCCGCAGCCCCAGCGCCTGAACGCCGATCCGGCCGCCGTGTCGCTCCAGGTGGGCGAGGACCCGCTGGGCCTCGCTGTGGCGGGACGGGCCGAGGGCCTGCCAAGCGCCGCTGGCGGAGTGCTCGGCCCGGCGTCGGACGTCGTCGGCGACACCGCCTCGCCACTTGAAGTGGTGCACCACGACCGGGGGTCGGTTGACCGGCCAGTGGCCGGGGGCACGGTGGTTGCCGGCGGCGACCGGCACGGACGAGTGCGCGAGGACGATCTTCCGGGGGTCGCCGCGGACCACGCGGTGAGTGACGAACCCACCGAGCGGATACGCCGCGTCCAAGCCGGTGGCGGGGTCGAAGCCGGTGAGGGAACCGTCGGCGCTGACCCGGTCGAGCATCAGCCCGCGGACGGTGCCGGTGCGGTCGGCCTCCGCGCGGGCGACGGCGGCGGTGATGCCCAACGGGTAGGTCTGGAGTTCGTCGGAGTCGGTGAGCAGGTGCCAGCCGTCCCCGGCCCGGTGGCGGAGTTCGTCGCGCAGGGTGCCGTTGACGCTCTCGTGCCACGGCCCGGTGCTGGTGATCTCCGCAACGATCCCGAGGTTGCCGCAGGCAGCGTGGAGGGCCTGGCGGAGGTCGGCGGTGACGTGGTCGGGGAAGTGGAAGGCCAGGTGGAAGCGGGCGACGCCGAGCGCCCGGTAGTGGGCGGTGAACGCGGCCAGCAGCTCGGGTTCGACGGGGCCGATCACCGCGATCAGCGGCGGGACGGACAGGGTCATCGCTTCGGGTCTCCTTCGGCGGTCAGCCGGGTCCAGGTGTCGGCGAGGTGGGCGGCCTGCTCCCGGGCGGTGGGCAGGCCGAGCGCGCGGGCGTCGGCGGGGCCCGGTCTGCGGGGCGCCTTGAGGTGGGCGGTGTCGAGGGCGTGCGCGAGGGCCGCGGGGTCTTCGGCGGTGAACAGCCGGGCCCAGCCGCAACCGGCCAGCACACGGGTGAGGTCGGGGTCGTGGTCGGAGGCCAGCAGCGGGATCCGGTGGCGGGCGGCGTCCGTGACCAGGCCCGACTCCTTGGCCACCCTGCGGCGGCGGGAGACCAGGGTCAGGTCGGCGGCCGCGTACACGGCCCGGACCTCCGCCTCCTCCGCTCGGCGTTCCAGGACGTGCAGCCGCACGTGCCCGAGTGCCCGGACCTTCCCCAGTAGGGCGGCGTCCAGCGGGTGCCCCGCAACCAGCAGGTGCACCGGCCGGTCGATCAGGCCGAGCGCGGCGGCGACGGTGGGGATGTCCTTGTGCGGCCACCAGCCGCCCACCAGTGCGAGAGCCTGCTCGCCCGGTGGGATGCCAAACACGGTCCGGGCCACCTCCCGCTCCCGTTCGTCCGGCGGGGTCGCGGCCCCGAGGACCGCGAACGCGCGCACCCGTACGGGTACGCGGGGCGCGTTGGCCTGGACGTCGGCCCGGACGGCCTCGGTCGGGCACAGCACCCGTACTGCGGGCCCGCCGGGGCGGTCGAGGCGCTGGAGGAAGCGGGCGGGGACGGTGGCGACCTCGTGGACGAACCGCAGGTGCGGAAGTCGGCCGAGGCGGGCGGTGGTGTGGTGCAGGGCTTCGCCGGCGGTCAGCACGACCACCGCGCCAGGTGGTTCGTCCGCGAGTACGGCGCGGGCGGTGGCGAGGTGGGCGGCCTCGGCCAGACAGTGGGCCAGCAGGACGCCCTGGTGCGGCACCCGCCGGACCCGTCGGGGCAGCCGAAGGGCCCGGGTCGCTCGGATCCCCGCAGCGGCCAGGCAGTCGGCGGTGCGGGCCGCCGCCCACAGGACGCGGGCGGGGGCGCCGGAGGGCCGCACGACCAGCCGGGCGCCGGTGGAGGCGATGGCGGCGGCGGTGTCGTGGTCGGTGCCGCCGAGCAGGACCGCCAGCGCGCGGCCGGAGACCGCTGCGGCGAGGTCGGCGAGCACGCGCGGGGAGTGCCCGGCCCCGCGCGGCTCGATCAGTACCAGCGGTCGCCGACCGCTCACCGGGTGCCTGCCGGGAGGGCGGTGCCGTGCGCCTGGTGGAAGCGGCGGTGCAGCCAGGCGGGGTCGTTGATCAGGTCGAAGCCGGCCGGCTCGGCGCGGTGCCCGGCATCGGCGAAGGAGACGCCCTCGCGGGCGCCGAGCACCGCCCACTCGCCGTACGGTCCCTGGCCCCGGTCGGTCCAGGAGGCGATCCGGAAGTGGGCGTCCGCCGGGGCGGTGCCGTACTCGCAGCCGCGGGTGAGCATCGCGCACTCGCGGAAACCCGCCTTCCAGGCGTGGAAGGGGCTCTGGTCGAACCGGGTGATCCCGGCGACGGCCTTGGCGAACTCGACCTTCCCCGGCAGCGCGGCGAGCACGTCGAACGCCTCGCCCATCTCCCGCAGGGCGGCGGTGCGGATCAGCTTCATGCCGCCGTAGCCGTAGGTGAGGCCGTTGACCGGGTTGACGGCCTGCCACACCCGCATCGCCACCCCCTCGGCCAGCGGAGCGACGGCGGCCGGATCGAAGTGCTCGTCGATCTCGAAGTCGCCGTCGCCGAGGAAGAACGCCTCCGTGTCCACGAGTTGGGCGCACAGCCCGTACGCGCGGCGCATCCCGTGGACGCCGTGCAGGCGCTTGACCGGACGGCCCAGCACCCGTTCGGTGCGGGCGTGCAGGACGGAGGCCAGCGGCTCGTCGAAGGACAGGAACACCGCGTCCAAGCCGGCGCCGGTCACGCGAGGGCCTCCAGGTAGCGGGCGGCGATCACGGCGGGGGCCATGGCCTCGGTGGACGCCTTGGCGAAGGCGGAGTGCTCGGCGTAGAACGCGGGGTCGCCGATGAGCCGGGCGGTGGTCTTCGCGGCCTCGGCCGGGGTGTCGAAGAGCAGGTCGGGGTGGATGTGTTCGGCCATCCACCCCATGCGCGGGGAGATCACCGGAAGGCCCATGCCCTGGCAGTCGACGACCGAAAGCGACCACGGGCAGGACGGCCGGTACGGCGCGATCCCGAAGTGCGCGGCGGCCAGCACCTCCCGGTAGCGGGCCCGGTCACCGCCGTCGGAGACCACCTCGACACCCGGTAGCCCGGCCAGCGCGTTGCGGAAGCGCTCGGGGCTGTCGTCCAGGGCGGTGCGGCCCGGGCGCCGGTTGCCGAGCAGATCCATCACCGTCAACCGCAGTGCGGGCGAAGCCAGTTCGACGGCCAGGCGCAGGAACTCCTGGGTGCCGTAGTGGGCGTACAGGCGGTGGTTGTACACGGCCGTCGCCGTCCCGCCCTGCGGCGGGTCAGGGGTGTCCTCGCGGACGAGGGCAGGATCGCGGGGCGGCGGCACGATCCGCAGCCGCTCGCCGATCTCCAGCCCGGCCCGCTCGGCCGCGTCGGTGAGCCAGCGGGCGGCGGTCTGGGAGTGCACCAGGACCCGGTCCAGGGCTGCGACGCCGGCCAGGAAGGTCAGCAGCACCGGGTGGCCGAGGCCGCCGTCGTCCAACGACGGGTCCAGCAGCAGTTCGGTGCGGGCGAAGGAGAACGGCAGGTAGTGGCAGTAACCCGCGAGGACCGCGCCGTTGCCGGCCTCCAGCATCGCCGCCCGCACCAGCGGCGCGGACTCGACCTGGTTGGCCACCACCACGTCCGGGCGCACGCGTTGCAGCAGGCCGGTGAGGGCGGCGGTGTCGCCGTCGAAGCGGGCCCGGTACTTCGTGCCTGGCACCGGGGTCGGCTCGAAGCCCACCCGCGCATCGGTCACCGGGGCAGGGGCGGCGAACACCGTGCTCGCGCCGGCGTCGACCAGGGCGGGCAGCAGGGTGTCGGCCACCACCCAGCCGGAGTCGGCCGACAGCCGGTCCGGGTTGGAGATGTTGAGCAGGTACAGCACCTTCGGCATCAGGGCTTCTCCCTCTCCTCGCGCCGCCCGGACGGGCGGCTGCGGGAACCAGGACAGCGGGGGCTGGGCCGGTGACGGGATGCTGAACTACCATCACTCACGGTTCATTCATCACTCATCGGGGGCGAGCGGCGGGATGACCGAGGCGACCGAAACCGATCCGGTCGAGCAGGCCGCCGAGGCGTTCGCCGCCGAGGTGTCCTACTGGCGCGAGGTCCGCGGCCTGTCCATGCGGAGCCTGGCCGGAAAGATGGGCTTCGATCCGTCCTACGTCAGCCACATCGAGTCCGGCCGCCACCGGCCGACCGAGGAGTTCGCCCGCCTCGCCGACGAGGTCCTGAACGCCGGCAAGGCCGTCTGGCGCCGCTGGACGGAGTTCGACGGCGTCCGCCTCCGCACCCGCCCCCAGGCCGTTCCCCCGGCCCCGCGCCGGGCCGAGCAGCCGTACGCCTCCGGCTCCGCCCTGGTCGTCGAGCACGACGAAGCCCGACTCCGCTTCGACGACGGCGTCTACCGGCTCACCATGCGCCGCCGCCTGCGCAACACCGGAGGCGAGCCGAACACCCGCTCACCTGGGGAGAGTTGGCGCTCACCGCCGAGTGCCGGGGCGAGGCGATGCGCTGGCAGGCCAAGCACGACCGCGACGCCTTCAAGGAGGTGTGGCTGATGTTCGAGAACGAGGACGGCCGCTTCCCCCTCTATCCGGGCGACGCGACGTGGATCGAGTACGCCTACAGCGTCACCGAAGGCAAGTGGGGCCACTGGTTCCAGCGCGCGGTTCGCCTGCCCACCGAGCACCTCTTGGTCCGTCTCGACTTTCCGGCCGGCCTCGACCCGGTGGTCTGGGGCACGGAGACCTCGATGACCGCCGAGTCAGTGCCCCTGCGGACCGCTCCCGAACGCCGGGACAGCACCGGTCGGAGAATCTACGAATGGACGACGGACGATCCGGCCCTGCACGCCCGCTTCCGCCTCGAATGGCGGTTCCGTAACCCCCACCAGCGGTAACCCACCAAGGAGTTCAGGTGATCGAGGTGCGGCCCAGCCAGCACATGCAGAACCTCGGTGTCGTCCAGCAGGGAGCCGACATCCTCCACCGGCCGTCCGTTCCGTTCGACCTGCCTGCCGAGCACGACGCCGTCCGATCCGCCGTCGACCTGCTCTTCGCCGCCGTCGAGCACATCGGCCGCGTCCACTCCTTCGCCAAGGGCATGGGCCTCGCCGCCCCCCAGATCGGCATCGATCGCGCAGCGGCCCTCGTCCTCCCGCCCACCCCGGACGCCGCCCCGATCGTCCTCCTCAACCCCCGCGTCACCGCCGCCTCCGCAGAGACGGACGAGCAGTACGAGGGCTGCCTCAGCTTCTTCGACGTCCGCGGCCTGGTTCCCCGCCCGCTGTGGATCGAAGTCACCACTACCGGCCCCGACGGCGCCGAGACCGCGATGGTCTACGAACGGGGCCTGGCCCGACTCATCGCCCACGAGATCGACCACCTCGACGGCCTGCTCTACACCGACCGGATGCAGCCCGGCGTCCACCCCATCCCCGTCGAGGAGTACCGGGGCACCGGTTCCACCTGGAACTACTGAGAATCGCGGACTCCGTCATCGAGCTGAGCCGGAGGGACGTGGTGGATCACCGGGAGTTCATGGCCGCTTCCAGCGCGTACGCGCTCGCGGCGCTCGACATCCACGGCCTCGACCGCCGCCGTACCCGTGCGATCGTTCTCGCCGACCTCGGGGCCGTTCGCCTGTGGCAGGACGACGTGGACGGCGCGCTCGCCTCCTGGTGTGACTTCCTCGACTGTGCGGACGGCATCAGATCGGTCAAAATCCGGGACGCCGTCCACGACATGCGGGCCCGGCTCCACGGGTTGCGGGGAACGGCCGGTGCGGAGGAAATCAACGAACGGGCGGCCGCATTCGAATAATTCACTCCCGCCCGTTCATCGGATTATTTCGGCGGGAGGGGAATGGGGCGCAATCCTATTTTCTGACTGCTGGTCAATTGCTTTGCGGGCGAGGTGAAATGGATGATCCCTCGGATGTAGCATCCGAGGGATCAATCAACCATGGCCGGTCCGGGCGAAATTTTCTTGGCGGAAAATCCCGGAGCGGCCCGAGCCCCCCAAGGCGTATGGCGGGAGGCGCATTCGGAGTCTAGCCGATCGACTCCGTACGCCTGGGCCATTGCCCGGAAAGGCGTACGCGCATGTGCTCCGTCACCACCACCGTCACCACCCCGCCCCGCCGGGACGCGTCCGTGTCCGTCCGGCTGGCCTGGCGCAACGGCCTACGGAACCGGTGGGTCAAGCAGATCCCCCGGGCCTCCCGGGGGCAGTCGCAATGGCGCTCCCTCTCCGGTGACTTCACCGGGTTCCTGCTGTACCTCGGCGACATGGCCGACGAGGACGGCACCAACCTGCGCACGCCGCCCTCCCGGGACACCGTCGCCGCGTTCGTGCGCTGCTCGAAGGAGACGGTCCAGCGCTACTACGAAGCCGCCGAGGCGGCGGGTCTGGTTTTCTTACGGCGTGACCAGGGCGGCCGGATCGCGGGCTACCGGCTGCTGATGCCCTTCGGCGACCTGCCGGACTGGCGGGGGTGCCTCGACGTGCTGCGTTCGGACGCCCGGCGGGTCAAGCAACAGGAGAAGCGCGAGCACGAGCGGGCGCAGGGGCGGGCACGGGGGCGGGTGCGCACCTGCTCGTCCTCACGTGCGGACGAGTGCGGACGGGTTCACTCGTCCGCACCTGCGGACGAGTTGACGCCGCCGGAGGACACCGACTCGTCCGCACGTGACGACGTCACTGGTCCGCACGTGACGAGCGGCTCGTCCGCACGTGCGGACACGACACGTCTCACACGTCTGGACACGGGGATGGCTGAGGTAGTTGGGACAGTGACCACTCCGCGCGCGCGAGCCCCGTACGACGGCCGACCACCGACCCGCCCGGAGCACCCGCCCCGCCCCCGGCATCCGGTCGTCATTCCGCGTCCGCGCGCAGCCGTCGAGCAGCACCCGGTCACGAAGCGATTCACCTCCGACGGCCACCCGGTGGTCCGGCCGGGCACCCCTGAGTGGAACGACCTTCGCGCGACCCTGCGGGCTGCCAATCCCCGCCGCTCCGAGCTGCTGGTGCCGTTCCGAACGTCCCGACCCGTCGCCCCCGGTGCGCCCCCGTGGGCCTGAGGAGCGCACCGCGTCCTGGTCGGTGGCGGGAGGACCCGCGTTCGTGTCCGAGGTGTGCAAAAATCGCACACATGGAGACGATCGGGAACTGGAGCGAGATCGGCGAGCGAGTTGCGGAAGCACGACGAGCCGCAGGGATGAGCCAGGGAGAGCTCGCCGTACGACTCGGTCTGGACCGCACCATGCTGGTACGCATCGAGTCCGGCGAGCGCAAGATTTCTGCCGTGGAGCTGTTTCGCCTGGCGGAAGCGCTGGGCGTTCCTGCTGCGCACTTCGTCACCCGCCCGCCGGCCCCGTTGGTCTCGCGCCGACACAGCCTGGACGAGGACGCGGATGGTGCGTCCCGCGCCAGATTTCGTTTCGATGCCCTTCTCGAAGCACATGCGCGGGACGCGCAGTGGCTGATCGGAGAGGGTTTCCTCGTCCCTCCGCCGGCTCCCACCAGGCCGGAGGGCCTGGTCGATCCAGGAGCGCTCGCCCAGGCAGCACGCGCAACGATCGGCAGACCCGGCGGGCCCCTGGGCGGTGTCGCACGCGTTGCAGAGCAGTTCGGGTTGTACCTCCTCAGCGTTGACGCGGAGGGGGAGGGGGCCTCCCTGCTTCTCGACGGCTTCGGGGTGGCTGTCGTGGGCGGCAGGGCGGCCCCGGGCCGACGTCGTTGGACTGCGGCGCACGAGCTCGGACACCACCTGCTTCAGGACGAGTACCACTCGGACCTTTCGGTGGCGGCCGGCCGGGACGAACGGGAAGAACTCATCGACCGGTTCGCCGAGGAACTGCTGATCCGGGACGCGGACCTCCGGGAGGAGTGGCGGAACCGAGGACAGGACGTCGGACCGCGGACCTTCCTCATCGAGATCGCGGCCCGGTACCGGATCTCGTGGGGAGCCGTCGTGCACAAGGCCGCCAGGCTCGGGCTGGTTTCGAGCGCACAGGCACGCCAGTTGCGGGCCGACACCCCGACCCGCGGCGATCTTCTCTCCGTGCACGGGGCGGAGCCTGTTGAAGACCTGACCGTCGGCACCACCGGACCCCAGTGGCGCAGAGCCGTCCTCGACGCCTGGGCCGGTGGTGACGTGACCGGTCCGCGCGCGGTGGAACTGTTGCACGGCGCGATCACCGTCGATGACCTGCCGTTGCGCAGGCTGGAGGAACCCGCCCCGTGGCGACTGCCGCGCCCGGCGCGTCCATCCTGGTCTGGGACACCTCGCCCCTGTTCCATGCGATCAAGGCCGACCGCATCGACCTCTTGGCCGACTTCGCTCGGGAACGGCAGGGGACCCTCTGCCGTAACGTGACGACGGCAACCGTTGTTGATGAGCTCGTCTACGCGAACCTGGATATTTCGGGTCTCGGCTGGCTGGAAAAGGTCCACGTGGACGGCCTCGACGAACTCGGTGCGTTGGTCCGCTGGATGGAAGTGGTCTCCGGCGAACGCTCGAACCACGGCGAAGCGACCGTCCTCGACTGGGCCGAGGTGCACGGGGCGACGGCGGTCATCGACGATGCGGATGCCCGCCGGGCCGCCCAGAAGCACGGGATGCCGGTCCAGGGTTCGCTTCGGGTCCTCGCCGATGCTCTGCGGGAAGGCCGGATCACCGAGTACGCGGCGAACGCCTTCGCCGACGCGATGGTCGACACCGGGGCACGCTACCCGTTCGGGTCCGGTGGGTTCCTGCCATGGGTGCGTCGGATGAAACTGCTCTGACTGCCGAGTGGAGCGGGCAGGGCCCCGGGAGCGGTGGGTGCTCCCGGGGCCCTGCGGTGCTTCGGTGCTTCGGTGCCGGCGGGGCGTCAGCGGCCCTGGAGGGACTTGACGTTGTCGCCGAAGGTCCAGCCCTTCGAGCCGTCCCAGTTGAGGGACCAGGTCATCAGGCCCTTCAGCTGGCCGCTGTAGGAGCCGTAGGCCTGGGAGACCAGGCTGGGGGCCATGTAGCCGCCGCCCGCGCCGGGCTGGGCGGGGAGGCCGGGGACCTGCTTGTCGTAGGGGACCTTGATGGTGGTGCCCTGGATGGTCAGGCCGTTGTTGAGGCAGGTGGTCTGGGCGGTGAAGCCCTGGACGGTGCCGGCCGAGTAGGAGTCGCCGGAGCAGCCGTACATGGAGCCGTTGTAGTACTGCATGTTCAGCCACCAGAGCCGGCCGTTGTCGACGTACTTCTTGATGATCGGCAGGTACGAGCCCCAGATGGAGCCGTAGGTGACGCTGCCGCCGGTGACGTACGCGGTCTCGGGGGCCATGGTGAGGCCGAAGCCGGCCGGCATCTGGGCGAGGACGCCGTCGATGATCCGGATCAGGTTGGACTGCGAGGCGGACAGCGTGCCGATGCTGCCGCTGCCGGACAGGCCGGTCTCGATGTCGATGTCGATGCCGTCGAAGTTGTACTTCTTCAGGATCGGCACGATGGTCGCCACGAACTTGTCGGCGACGGCGGAGGAGCTGAGGTCGATGCCCGCGGCGGCGCCGCCGATCGACATCAGGATGGTCGCGCCGTTGGCCTTGGCCTGGCACATCTCGGCGGGGGTGGCCACCTTGACGCCGGTGTCCATGCCGTCCTGCCAGAGCACGGTGCCGTCGGAGAGGATCACCGGGAAGGCGGTGTTGAGGACGTTGTAGCCGTGCTGGGCGATCCGGCTGTCGGTGATCGGGGTCCAGCCGAGGCCCGGGTGCACGCCGTTGGAGGCGCCGTCCCAGTTCTCCCAGTAGCCCTGGAGCACCTTGCCGGTCGGCCGGGGCTTGGTCGCGCAGGTGGCGTCACCGGGCGGGTTGCTGGTGGGCGGCTGCGAGGTCGGGGGCTGGGACGTCGGGGGCTGCGAGGTGGGCGGCTGGGACGTCGGGGGCTGGGACGTCGGCGGCTGGGAGGTGGGCGGCTGCGAGGTCGGCGCGCTGCTGGAGGGCGACGGGCTGCCGCTGCCGCCGGGGCCGCTGAGCACCAGGTCGTCGGCGTAGAACGCGGGCTGGCCGTACCAGCCGTGCACGAAGACGGTCACCGAGGTGGTGGACGCGCCGGTGGAGAAGGTGGTGCTGAGCTGGCCGTAGGAGGCGTTGCCCGGGGCCCAGGTGGAGGCGTTCACGCCGGTGCCGGTGGCGCCGAGGTAGACGTAGCTGCCCTGGACGAAGCCGCTCAGGGTGTACTGCGAGTTGGGCTGCACGCTGACGGTCTGCGAGCACTGCGCGGTGTCCTGGCCGCTGGGGGTGGCCTGGAGCGCGGCGGTGCCGCCGTGCACGGGGCTGCCGACGATCGCGCTGCCGCCGGTGCAGGTCCAGTTGGCGAGCCCGCTCTCGAAGCCGGGGTTGGCGATCAGGTTGGCGACGTCGGCGGACGCGGTGACCGAGCCGGCCACGGCGAGGCCGGCGCCGATCACGGCGGCGGCGCTGACGCCGGCCAGGGTGCGCTTCGCGGCGCTCGGGCCGGACCGGGCGTGGCTGACCCGGGGCGCCTGGGCGGCGCGCTCCACGGGCGTGTACGACCTTCGACGGAACATCGTGATCCCTTCCCGCCGAACACCTGGTCATGACCATGACCAGCGCTGTGGGGGCGCGATGCCCGGCTGTGGGTGAGGTGGGGACATGTGGGGGGTTGTGCCCAGCCGGATCGTAGGAGCGGGGGCAAGGGGCGTCAATAGGTCTGGACCAATAGCGAGGGTCTGGACCACTCCCGGGAAGGGTCGCCGATCGCCGCCCGGAGCACGGGAGTTGCCGGCCGGCCCTCCGCGAGGGCATGAACGGCCGGAGCCGCACCCCGTGCCCCCGTACGCCCTTCCTGCCCGCCCCCGGGCGAGGCAGACTGGCCGCGGCCCCGCACGCCGGCCCCCGCACGCCGCACGACCCGCCCCGCACCCCGAACGCCGAACGCCGAACGGAGGGAGCCCGAGACGTGGACTGCCGCAGCCCCGCAGCCGCCCTGCTCGCCGAGGCCTGCGCCGCCGCCGGCCGCCCGAGCGCCGGCGCCGAACTGATCCGGGCCGGCGAGAACACCCTGTGGCGGCTGCCCGGCGGAGTGGTCGCCCGGATCGGCCGGCCCGGCCAACTGCACGTCGCCGAACGCGAGTTGACCGTAGCCAGGTGGCTGCACCGGCACCGGGTGCCGGCCGTCCGACCGCTCGGCCACCCGCCGGTGCCGCTGGCCGTGCGCGGCCGCCCGGCCACCTTCTGGCACGAGCTGCCGCCGCACCGCCCCGGCACCGCCGTCGAGTTGGCCACCGCGCTGCGCCGCCTGCACGGGCTGCCCCCGCCGGAGGGCGGGCTGGGCGTCCTCGACCCGTTCGTCCGGCTCCCGGAGCGGATCGCCGCGGCCGCCCTCGACGGCCCGGACCGCCGCCGCCTGCACGCCCGCCTCGACGACCTGCGCACCGCCTGGCGCGAACTCGCGCTCCCCGCCCGGCCGCCGCACGTCGTGCACGGCGACGCCTGGAGCGGCAACCTCGCGGTCACCGCCACCACCGCCCACCTGCTGGACTTCGAACGCACCGCGCTCGGCCCGGCCGAGTGGGACCTGACCACCACCGCCGTCGGCCGCCACACCTTCGGCACCGTCCCGCCCCGGACGTACGCCGCGTTCTGCGCGGCCTACGGCGCCGACGTCACCGAGTGGCCCGGCTACCCGGTGCTCCGCGACATCCGCGAACTCCGGCTCACCTGCTACGCCCTCCAGCAGTCCGGCGCCAACCCCCGCCACCGCGCCCAGGCCGACTACCGGCTGGCCTGCCTGTTCGGCGAGCACGGCCCCCGCCCCTGGGGCTGGACCGCCCTCGGCTGACGGCGGGTCAGTCCACGCAGGGCGCCCCGCCCAGCTCGACCGGCTCCGGCCCCGGCTCCGGCCCCGGGTCCGCCGCCGGGGCGGTGGCACCGGGGCCGGACGCGGCCAGGGAGGCGGAGCCGGACGGCTCCGCGCCGTCGGCCAGGATCCGCCGGGCCGCGCCCTCCACCGCCCGCAGCCGGGTGCCCTCCCGCGTCACCGGCAGCGTGGTCAGGGTGCCCCGCCCGGCGGCCAGCGCCGGGACCTGGCGGACGAAGTCCACCGGGCTCCAGTCCTGGTCCACCACCAGCTCGTCGGCCATCGCCCGGTACAGCGCGCCGAGCTTCCCCGGGTCGGCCAGCACCCCGCCGCCGCGCAGCTTCTCCACCACGCCGGCCAGGAACGCCTGGGCGCGCCGGGTCCGCTCCAGGTCGGAGCCGTCGCCGACGCCGTGCCGCTGCCGGACGAAGGCGAGCGCCTGGGCGGGCCCCAGCTCCTGCCGCCCGGCGGGCAGCCGGGCCCCGCTGGCCGGGTCGTCCACGGCGTGGTTCAGGCAGACCGGGATCCCGCCGAGGGCCTGGGCGGTGCGGTAGAAGCCGGTCATCGACAGTTCCGCGTAGTGGTTGACCCGGACCAGAGTGAGCATCTCGACGGCCTGGAACAGCGCCCGCCGCCCGGCCTCCCGGCCCCGCTCGCGCAGCTCCGGCGCCGGCAGGCCCTGGGCGTCCAGCCGCTGGATCTCGGCGGTCTCCGCGTCCAGGTAGACGTGGCCCAGCGGCACCTCGTGGCCGTTGCCGTCCCGCACCAGCACGTCCCGGGGCAGCGAGAGCTGCCGCACCTCGCCGCCGCCCGCCGGGACGTGCACCAGCATCACGGTGTCGGTGGCGTCCAGCTGGTTGGCCCCGCCGCTGTGCAGGTCGCCGTGGCGCAGCCCGTCCGGGGCCTGCTCGCCCCGGGCGTCGACCGAGGAGTCGGTGCCGACCAGCAGGACCGTCACCCCGCCGGCCAGCGGCGGCGGCGCCGGGTCCGGCCCGGAGTGGGCCAGCTCCACCACCGGGGTCCGCTCCCCGGGCACGTCCCGGGGCGCGGTCAGCAGCCCCGCCCCGACCGCGACCGCCGCGGTCAGCGCCCCCGCCAGCAGCACCGTGCGCCGCCGCCTGGCCCGGGTGCGCCGCCGGCCGGCCGCCAGTCCGCCGTCGACCAGCCGGGCCGTCACCTCCGGCCCCGGCCCGCTGCCCGTCAGCCCGAAGGCCGCCCCCAACTGCACCTCGAACTCCCCCTCCCCGTCGCCGTTCGCCCCGCTCGCCCCGCCGTCCACCGCACCACTCCGTCCGTCGCGCCCCGGGTTCATCGCGCCACCAGTTCCGCCAGGTCCCCGCCCAGCAGCCCGCGCAGCTTGGCCAGCGCCCGCGAGCACCTGGTCCGCACCGCCGCCGAACTGTCCTTCACGATCGCCGCGGTCTCCTCCACGCTGCGGTCCTCCCAGTACCTGAGCACCACCACCGCCCGGTCCCGCGGCGGCAGTTGGGCCAGCGCCTCGACCAGGGCCAGGCGCAGCGCCGAGTCCGGCCCGTCCTCGGCGAGCTCCGGCAGCGCCTGGCTGGGACGCTCGCTGCTGCTGCGCCGCCGCTGGTGCGTCAGGTACGCCCGCACCAGCACGGTCTGCGCGTACCCGGCCGGGTTGTCGATCCGGCCGGCCCAGCTCGGCCGGTGCAGCCGGTGCCAGTGCGCGTACATCTGCCCCAGCGTGTCCTGCACCAGGTCCTCCGACAGGTGGGAGTCCCCGCCGGTGAGGAAGTACGCGGAGCGGTAGAGCTGCCCGGACCGGGCCGTGGCGAACGCGACGAACTCCTCCTCCATGGCGGCCCGCCGTCCGGCAGCAGTGCCCACGTTCCGTCTCCCCTCGACCTGGTCCGCCCTATGACGACCCGGGGCCCCCGCGATGTTTCACCCGCGCCCGGACCGGTTCGAAAAGTCGTCCGACAACGGAGTATCCCTGTCCGGTTGCGGACAGTCCGCGGGCCCCCGCCCGCTGGAAGGATGGGACGGGCCTGCTCGTACCCCGTACTGGAGTCCCCCCATGGCCCTGCCCGACGGATCGCTCAGCCACCGCTACCGAGGCGAGCACCCCGTCCGCACCCTGCTCTTCCTCTTCCGACCCGACCGCGCCCGGGTGCTCGGCGCGGTCGGCGTCTTCTTCGCCAAGCACGCCCCCGTCTGGCTGCTGCCCCTGATCACCGCCAACATCGTCGACGTCGTGGTCAAGCACCGCGACATATCCGTGCTGTGGTGGAACTCCGCCGTCCTGCTGGTCATCCTGCTGCTCAACCTCCCCCTGCACATGCTGTACGTGCACTGGATGCACGGCTCCATCCGCCGGATGGGCACCCGGCTGCGCTCCGCCCTGTGCCACCGGATGCAGCAGCTCTCCATCGGCTACCACTCCCGGGTCAGCGCCGGCGTCCTGCAGGCCAAGGTGATCCGCGACGTCGAGGGCATCGAGACCGCCTCCCAGCAGACCGCCGACAACGGCCTGGCCGCGATCGCCACCCTGCTCGGCGGCCTGGTCGTGATCGCGATCCAGACCCCCGCCTTCCTGCCGGTCTTCCTGGTCCTCGTCCCCGCCAGCGCCCTGCTGGTGGTCCGGCTGCGCGAGCGGCTGCGCACCCAGAACGAGTCCTTCCGCCGCGAGGTCGAGCAACTCTCCTCCCGCATCGGCGAGATGACCACCCTGATCCCGATCACCCGGGCGCACGGCCTGGAGCGCACCGCGCTGCGCCGGGTCGACCGCACCCTGGGCCGGGTCCTCGACGAGGGCCTGCGCCTGGACCTGCTCAACGGCCGCTTCGGCTCGATGTCCTGGATCCTGCTCAACGCGATCGGCGTCGGCTGCCTGGCCGGCTCCGCGCTGGTCGCCTACTACGGCTGGATGGACGTCACCCCCGGCGCCGTCGTCATGCTCAGCGCCTACTTCTCCTCCCTCACCGGCTCCGTCACCACCCTGCTCACCCTCACCCCGCAGCTCGGCAAGGGCCTGGCCTCGGTCCGCTCGGTCGGCGAGGTGCTGCAGGCCCCCGACCTGGAGGAGAACGCCGGCAAGGCCGACGTCGCCGCCGTCACCGGCCGGATCGACTTCCGGGGCGTCGGCCACAGCTACCCCGGCGCGGACGCCCCGTCCGTCACCGGCTTCGACCTCTCGGTCCGCCCCGGCGAGACCATCGCCCTGGTCGGCGCGTCCGGCGCGGGCAAGTCCACCGTCCTCAACCTGGTGATCGGCTTCCTGCGCCCCACCGAGGGCCGGATCCTGCTCGACGGCCGCGACATGGAGGAGCTCGACCTGCGCTCCTACCGCACGTTCCTCTCCGTCGTCCCGCAGGAGTCCATCCTGTTCGAGGGCAGCATCCGGGAGAACGTCACCTACGGCATGAAGGACGTCCCCGAGGACACCGTCCTGACCGCCCTGCGCGACGCCAACGCCCTGGAGTTCATCGACCGCCTCCCCGACGGCCTCGACACCGTGGTCGGCGAACGCGGCGCCCGCCTGTCCGGCGGCCAGAAGCAGCGCCTGGCCATCGCCCGCGCCCTGATCCGCGACCCGCGCATCCTGATCCTCGACGAGGCCACCTCCGCCCTCGACTCCCGCTCCGAGGCACTCGTCCAGCAGGCCCTCGCCCGGCTGGTCCGCGGCCGCACCGTCTTCGTCGTCGCCCACCGCCTGTCCACCATCCGCGGCGCCGACCGGATCGTCGTCATGCACGACGGCCGGATCGCCGAGATCGGCTCGCACGCCGAACTCCTGCGCACCGGCGGCCCCTACGCCGGCCTGCAGGCCGCCCAGCTCGCCTGACCCGCCCTCGCCACGAACAGGACACCCCCGCATGACCGACCCGCTCAGCGGCAGACTCGTCCGGCTCCGGGAACTCCGCGAGACCGACCTCCCCAAACTCACCTCCTGGTGGCGCGAACCCGGCCTCGCCATCCAGCAGTCGGCCGGCCCCGTCCACCCCCAGCCCGAAGCCCGGCTCGCCGACATGTTCCGCTCCTGGAGCCAGAACACCGGCACCGACCTCGGCCTCTCCGTCGAAACCCTCGACACCGGAGACCTGGCCGGCCACGTCACCCTCTACGGCGCCACCCCCAAGGACCGCTGCGCCACCCTCGCCATCATCATCGGCCCGCCCCACCAGGACCGCGGCCTCGGCACCGACGTCCTGCGCACCACCATCCGCTACGGCTTCGCCGAACTCGGCCTCCACCGCATCGAACTCACCGTCAACAGCTACAACACCCGCGCCCTCGCCGCCTACCGCCGAGCCGGCTTCACCGAAGAGGGCCGCCGCCGCGAAGCCGTCTTCCGCGCCGGCAGCTGGCACGACCAGGTCCAGATGGGCGTCCTCAGCACCGAATGGCACGAGGACTGACCGAAAGCAGGGGCGCGGGGAAGACCTGCCGCGCCAGGCCCTGCGCAAGCAGGGGCGCGGGGAACTGCGCGGCCAACCGAGCACGCACAGCCAGATCGCCTCGCAGGACAGCCACTTGCACTATCCCGCGACCGCACCGACGTGCTCCTCCGCTGCGCGCAGTTCCCCGCGCCCCTGCTTTCGTATCCCTACTCCCGGAACGCCCCCACCCCCGCCGGGCTGCCGAGCCCCGTCGGCCCGTCGTACCCCGCCCCCGCCGTGCACAGGTACGCCGGTTCGCAGGAGGCCGTCGCACCGGAGGTGATGTCGTGCAGCGCCTCCGGGTGCCGGTACGGGAAGGACGCGGGTCGGCTGCCGGCCGAGGGGTGTCCGGCGAGGGCGTAGGTCGCGGCGACGAGGGGCGCGGCGGCGGAGGTGCCGCCGTAGGTGTACCAGCCGTTTCCGCCGTAGCTCTGGTAGACGGCGACGCCGGTCGCCGGGTCGGCGACGGCGGCCACGTCGGCGACGGTGCGGTGGTCGCAGCCGGTGTCGTTCTGCCAGGCGGGTTTGGGGAGCCGGCCGGAGCAGCCGCTCGCGGTGCCTTCGTCGGGGCCGGTGGACCAGGCGGTCTCGTTCCAGCCGCGGGCGGTGGTGCCGGCGGGTCGCAGGGTGGTGCCGCCGACGGCGACCACGTGCGGGGAGGAGGCGGGGAAGTTGACGCCGTAGCCGCCGTCGCCGGAGGCGGCGGCGATCACCACGCCGGGGTGGTCGAAGTACCGGCTGTCGTACGTCGCCGCGTTGGCGTTCTCGGCGGTGCCCCAGCTGATCGACACGTACTGGGCGCCGAGCGCGACCGCGGTGTTGACGGCGGCGCCGAGGTCGGAGACGGCGGCGCTGTCGGCTTCGACCAGCAGGATCCGGGCGCGCGGCGCGATCGCGGAGACCATGGCGAGGTCGAGCGCGGTCTCCCCGGCCCAGGCGGTGTTGCCGCGCGGGAGGCGGGTGCCGCCGCGCTGGTCGGTCTTGCGGAAGCAGCCGCTGTCGGTGGTGCAGGCGGGCAGTCCGTAGTGGTCGCGGTAGACGCCGAGGTCGGCTTCGGCGCGCGGGTGGTCGTAGGCGTCGACGACGGCGATGACGGCGTCGCCGCCGCCGTCCGCGGGCAGCCCGTACGCGGCGCGGAGTTCGGCGGGCCCGTACCCGCCGTCGCCCGCCGCCGCGGCGGTGCCGATGACGCGCAGCGCGTTGCAGGAGGCGGTGTCGGCCCGGGCGGGGGCGGCGCAGCTGTGCACCCAGCGCGGCCCGGCGTGGGCGGGTGCGGCGGGTGCGGTGGCGGCGGTGGCGGTGAGTGCGGTGAGCAGGGCGGCGGTGAGCGCGAGGGGGCGCAACGGGGCCTCCGTTCGAGGGGTCGGAACCGGAGGCGGAAGGCGGACTCCCCGCACCCGCCGGTTCACGGGGGTGCAGGGAGTGTTGACGCACCGTCAGATCGGTACACGTACGGTCACCCGCCCGGGGGGAGGGCACACCCGGAACGCCGGCCGCCGACGTACCCCGAGCGCCGACGCGCACCGGCGTACACCGGCCGCCGACGCGCGCCCAGCGCCGACGCGCACCGACGCGCGCCCAGCGCCGACGCACGCCGAGCGCAGCGACTATTCGGCGGCCAGGTGGTCGACCGACCCGACCTTGATGCCGGCCTGGCCGTGCCGCCGGGCGGGGGCCCGGCCGGGCGGCTGGGTGGGGCGTTCGCCGGGGTCGCCGAGCTTCGCGGTGGGGCGGCTGACGCTCTTCCCGGCCTCGACCCGCAGCGGTTCGTCGTCGTGCAGGACCGGCAGCACGCTGCCGCGCCGCAGCGTGTACGTGGTGGTGGCGTGGGTGATGTCGACCCGCAGCAGGTGTTCGCGCACGCTCATCGAGAAGCACAGCCGCTGGAGCCCGGCGGGCAGCCGGGGCCGGAAGGAGAGCTGCTCGGTGTGGTCGCGCAGCCCGCCGAACCCGGCCACCAGGGCGATGCAGGCGCCGGCCAGCGAGGCCATGTGCAGGCCGTCGCGGGTGTTGCCGCCGAGGTCGTGCAGGTCCATCAGGGCGGCTTCGGCGGTGTAGTCGTAGGCGAGGTCGAGCTGTCCGACCTCGGCGGCGATGACGGCCTGGGTGCAGGCGGAGAGCGAGGAGTCGCGGACGGTGAGGCGCTCGTAGTAGGCGAAGTTGCGGGCCTTCTGCTCGGGGGTGAACACGTCGCCGCGGACCTGCATGGCGAGCACCAGGTCGGCCTGCTTGACGACCTGCTTGCGGTACAGGTCGAAGTACGGGTAGTGCAGCAGCAGCGGGTACTTCTCCGGAGGGGTGGTGTCGAAGTCCCACATCTGGTGGTCGGTGAAGCCGTCGGCCTGCGGGTGCACGCCGATCTGCTCGTCGTACGGGATGAACATCTTGTCGGCGGCGTCGCGCCAGGCCGCGGCCTCCTCGGTGTCCACCCCGAGCAGCCCGGACTCGTGCCGGTACTTCAGCGCGGTGTCCGCCGCGTTCCACAGGTTGGCCTGCGCCATCACGTTGGTGAACACGTTGTTGTCGGCGACCGCCGAGTACTCGTCGGGGCCGGTGACGCCCTCGATCCGGAAGTTGCCCTTGGCGTCGTGGTGGCCGAGCGAGCGCCACATCCGGGCGGTCTCCACCAGCAGCTCCAAGCCGTGGGTGCGCTCGAACTCGGTGTCCCCGGTGGCCCGGACGTAGCGCGCCGCGGCGGCCGCGATGTCCGCGCCGATGTGGAACGCGGCGGTGCCGGCCGGCCAGTACCCGGAGCACTCCTCGCCGCGGATCGTCCGCCACGGGAACACCGCGCCGGCCAGGCCGAGTTGGGCCGCCCGCTCGCGGGCCATCGGCAGCGTGGTGTGCCGCCAGCGCAGCGCCTGCTTGACCGCGTCCGGCAGGCAGTAGGTGAGCACCGGCAGCACGAAGGTCTCGGTGTCCCAGAACGAGTGCCCGTCGTAGCCGGGCCCGGTCAGGCCCTTGGCGGGGATGGCCCGCTCCTCGCTGCGGGCACCCGCCTGCAGCACGTGGAACAGCGCGAACCGGACGGCCTGCTGGAGTTCGACGTCGCCCTCCAGCTCGATGTCGTTGTCGCTCCAGAACCGGCCCAGGAACTCCTTCTGCTCGGCCACCAGCCCGTCCCAGCCGGTGTACCGGGCGGCGGTCAGCGCGGCCTCCACCTGGTCCCGGACGGCGGGCAGCGAGCGGGTCGCCGACCAGCCGTACGCCAGGTACTTGACCAGCCGCAGCTTCTGCCCGGCGTTCAGCACCGTGGTGGCGGTGATCCGGGCCTGGTCCTCGGAGCACTCGGCGGTGGTGTCGATCCGCTCCGGCCCGTCGATCACGTGGTCCATCGCGGCGGCCACCCGCAGCCCGGAGAACCGGGTGCGGTGGACCAGCACGCCCTTGGTGCCGTCGGCGTGCTGCAACTCGGTGGCCAGCGGCGCCTCCAGCACCGCCGCCGCCCGCGGGTCGCCGTCGCCCGCGCCGCCCGGCAGCTGCTCGTTGGCGACCAGCTCGGACTGCAGCACGATCCGTACCGGCCCGTCCACGGCCTCCACCGTGTAGTCGACGGCGCACACCGCCCGCTGGGTCAGCGACACCATCCGCGCGGAGGTGACCCGCACCGTCCGCCCGGCCGGCGAGGTCCACTCGGCCTCCCGGCGCAGGATGCCGTCCCGGAAGTCCAACGTCCGCCGGTGGCTGCGCAGTTCGCCGTAGCGCAGGTCGAACGGCTCGTCGTCGACCAGCAGCCGGATCAGCTTGCCGTTGGTGATGTTGATGACGCTCTGCCCGGACTCCGGGAACCCGTAGCCGCTCTCCGCGTACGGCAGCGGCCGCAGCTCGAACACGCCGTTCAGGTAGGTGCCGGGCAGCCCGTGCGGCTCGCCCTCGTCCAGGTTGCCGCGCAGCCCGATGTGGCCGTTGGACAGCGCGAACACCGACTCCGCGCGGGCCTGCCCGGGCAGGTCCAGGCCGTGCTCGGTGATGCCCCACGGGTCGACGGTGAACGCCTCGGACGGGCTCATCGCTGCTCCCCGACCAACTCCGACAGGTCGTCCACCACGACGGACGCGCCGTGCTCGCGCAGCGCGTCGGCCTGGCCGGTGCGGTTCACGCCGACCACCGCGCCGAACCCGCCGGCCCGTCCGGCCGCGACGCCCGCCAGCGCGTCCTCGAACACCACCGCGTGCTCCGGGGCCACCCCCAGCTGCGCCGCCGCCGCCAGGAAGGTGTCCGGCGCGGGCTTGCCCGCCAGGTGGTCGCGGGCCGCGGTGATCCCGTCCACCACCACCTCGAACAGGTCGTCGATCCCGGCGGCCCGCAGCACGTCCCGGCAGTTCGCGCTGGAGGACACCACCGCGCGCGGCAGCCCCAGTTCGCGCAGCCGGTGCAGGTACGCCACCGACCCGGGGTACGGCTGCACGCCCTGCTCGTGGATCATCCGCAGCACCGTCGCGTTCTTCGCGCTCGACAGGCCGTTGACCGTCCGGGTGCCCGGCGGGTCGTCCGGCGCCCCCTCCGGCAGCTCGATGCCGCGCGAGGCCAGGAACGACCGGGTGCCGTCCAGGCGGGGCCGCCCGTCCACGTACCGGTCGTACTCGCCGACCGGGTCGAACGGCACGAACGGCCCGCCGGTGCGCACCGCCTCGGCGCGCAGGAAGTCGTCGAACATGTCCTTCCACGCTGCGGCGTGCACCTTCGCGGTCTGGGTCAACACCCCGTCCAGGTCGAACAGGAAGGCCTTGATGCGGTCCGGAAGTCCCAACATGCAGCCAGTCTCACCCGTCCGCGCCGCTCCATGCCGGTCATCCTCCGGACCGGCGCGTCGCACCCGGGGCCCGCCCTCACTCCGACTGCGCGTGCACCCCCGGGTGCGGGTGGCCGGACGGCACGAACAGCGGCTGCGGGCGGCCGCTCTGCGCGTAGTCCTTCAACCGCACCACCAGCTCCGCCCAGCGGCCGGCCGCCACCGGCACCGCCGGGCCGGTGTCCGGCGCCCAGCCGAGGTGGCGCAGCAGCAGCATCGACTGCCGCGGACCGTCCGGGTGGTCGAAGAAGTCCCAGGTCACCGTGGTGCCCTGCCAGGCCGGCGGGAACACCCCGACGCTGCGCCAGGCCACCCGTTCCAGATCGGCCCGCTCCCGGCGCAGCCGGAACGGCTGCGGGGTGTCCGGCACCGTGAACAGCAGGTCCTCGCCGTCCCGGTCCACCTCGGTGGTCCACCAGGACGCCAGCCCCTCCCGGGTGTCCAGCGCCGCCAGCAGGCGCTCCCGGGAGGCCGCGACGTCGACCTGCAGGGCGATCTCGGCCATCGCACTCACCTCAACCCCCACGATCCCGCCCGGCCCGGCGCCGGGCAACCGCGGCTCAGGTCGTCAGTTCGAGCGTCTGGTGGACGGTCGACGGGTCGTCCAGCAGCCGCACCAGGGTGTGCGCGACCTCGTCCCGGGAGACCTGCCCGAACCGGTTCGGCGGCGGCGCGAGGTGCGCGTGCCGCTCGGTGGGGGTGTCGGTCAGGCCGCCCGGGCGCAGCACCGTCCAGTCCAGCGGGCGCTCCTTCACCGCCTCCTCGGCGGCCTGCTTCGCCCGCAGGTAGGCGTCGAACTCCGGGGTGACCTCCGGGTCGCCGATCCGGTCCAGCCCCATCGAGGACACCAGCAGGTACCGCCGCACCCCGGCCCGCCGGGCCGCTTCCGCGAGCAGCACCGCCCCGTCCCGGTCCACGGTCTCCTTCCGGGCCGCCCCGCTGCCCGGCCCGGCCCCGGCCGCGAACACCACCGCGTCCGCCCCGGCCAGGTGCCCGGCCAGCTCCTCCGCCGAGACCCGCTCCAGGTCGCACACCACCGCCCGGGCCCCCGCCTCGGCGAGGTCCCCGGCCTGGGCCGGGTTCCGGATCAACCCGGCCACCGCGTCCCCCCGTTCGGAGAGCAGCTTCGAGAGCCGCAGCGCGATCTTGCCGTGTCCACCTGCGATCACCACGTCCATGGAACGCGACGCTACCCGGGCCCGCGGGCCCGGGCACGCGCAGGGCGCGCTACCGGCGCGGCGTGAGCCGACTGGTCACGCCGACCCGGTTGAGCGCGTTGATCGCGCTGATCAGGCCGATCAGGTGGGCCAGTTCGGCCTCCGCGAAGTGCTCGGCGGCCTCGTCGAACACCTCGTCCGGGACGTGCGTGTCGGCGAGCAGGGTGACCGACTCGGTGAGGGCCAGCGCGGCCCGCTCGCGGGCGGTGAAGTACGGGGTCTCCCGCCACGCGGCCAGGGTGTCGAGGCGGTGCTCGCGCTCGCCGTTCGCCCGGGCGTCGGCCGCGTGCCGGTCCAGGCAGAACGCGCAGCCGTTGATCTGCGAGGCGCGCAGGTTGACCAGTTCGGTGACCACCGGGTCCGCCAGGCCGGCCGTGGCGGCCCGGGAGGCCTCCAGCAGGGCGCGGTGGAACTCGGGGGCGCTGCGGTGCAGCAGGATGCGCGGAGCAGGGGCGGGAACGGTGGATTCGTCGGTCATACCGCCACCGTAGGCGCGCGGTGGACCGGCGGCGTGGTTCATTTGAGGGATGGATTCCTGGGCCACTTTCGGCGGCGACCTGCACCTCGACCTGGACGCCGGACGCACCCGCGGCCTCGGCCTGCGCGCCGCCCTGGAGGACGCGCTGCGCACCGCCGTCCGCGACGGCCGGCTCACTGCCGGCACCCGGCTGCCGTCCTCCCGGGCGCTCGCCGCCGACCTCGGCATCGCCCGCAACACCGTCGCCGAGGCGTACACCCAACTCGCCGCCGAGGGCTGGCTGGCCTCCCGTCAGGGCTCCGGCACCGTGGTCGCCGAACGCGGCCCACAGCCGTCCCCCGCCGCGCCGCCGCCCGGCCTGCACGCCCGCCCCGCGCCCGTGCACAACCTGCGCCCCGGCTCGCCCGACCTCAGCCGCTTCCCGCGCACCGCCTGGCTCTCCGCCGCCCGCCGCGCCCTGGCCGCCGCCCCGCACGAGGCGTTCGGCTACGGCGACCCGCGCGGCCGGATCGAACTGCGCCGCGCCCTGGCCGGCTACCTGGCCCGGGCCCGCGGCGTGCGCACCGACCCGGAACGGCTGCTGGTCTGCACCGGCTACCTCCAGGGCCTCGGCCTGCTCTGCGCCGCGCTGCGCGAACACGGCCTGACCGAGGTCGCCGTGGAGGAGTACGGACTGCCCCCGCAGCACGCCGCGATCGCCGCCCGCGGCCTGGCCCTGCGCCCGCTCCCGCTGGACGAGGGCGGCGCCCGCACCGCCGAACTCGACCGCACCGAAGCCGGGTTGGCGGTGCTCACCCCCGCCCACCAGTTCCCCACCGGCGTCCCGCTGCGGGCCTCCCGGCGGGCCGCCGCCGTCGACTGGGCCCGGCAGACCGGCGGCTACCTGCTGGAGGACGACTACGACGGCGAGTTCCGCTACGACCGGCACGCGATCGGCGCGATGCAGGCCCTCGACCCCGAACGGGTGGTGTACGCGGGCACCGCCGCCAAGTCGCTCGCCCCCGGCCTGCGGCTGGCCTGGCTGGCACTGCCCGCCGCCCTGGTCGAACCGGTCACCCGGCACAAGCGCCTCGCCGACGGCCAGAGCGGCGCCCTGGAACAGCTCACCCTGGCCGAACTGATCGACTCCGGCGGCTACGACCGGCACGTCCGGCGCAGCCGGCACCTGCTGCGCCGCCGCCGCGACCGGCTGGTCGAGGTGCTCGCCGCCCGCGCCCCGGACGTCCGGGTCACCGGCCTGAACGCCGGCCTGCACGCCGTCCTGGAACTCCCCGCCGACGGCCCCGGCGAGGACGAACTCCTGCACCGCGCACGGCAGTCCGGCCTCGCCCTGAACACCCTGGGCTGGAGCCTCGCCCCCGGCGCGGACCCCGCGCCCGGCCGGCCCCCCGGGCTGGTGATCGGCTACGGCACCCCGCCCGAGCACGCCTTCGAGGCCGCCCTCGACGCGCTGTGCACCCTGCTCGGTCAGCCCTTGTGACTGCCCACGTAGAACAGCAGGAACAGGAAGGCCACGAAGACGTGGCCCGACACGATGTAGATCCACACCCGGATCCACACCCGGTTCGAGGCCCGGTAGCCCGCGTCGATGGTCTCGGCGTACTTCGGGACGGGGGCGTGGGCGGGAGCGTGGGCGGCGGGCTTCGGGGTGTCGGCCATGGCGGTCTCCTGACGGTGGTGGCGGACGGGGGTGTGACGGTCTAGATGCGCGGGGCGTCGCCCAGGCACAGGTCGCCGCCGGGGCTCTGCAGCAGCGTGTGGACGAAGACCAGGTCGAGACCGGCCGCCGAGTCCGCGGCGATCACGTGCGGGGTCATCGAGTCGAAGTGCGCCGAGTCGCCCTCGTCCAGCAGGTGGACCCGGTCGCCCAGGGTCAGCCGCATCCGGCCCCCGGTGACGTACAGCCACTCCTCGCCCGGGTGCACCCGCACCACCGCGTCCTGCGTGTCCGGCGGCACGTGCACCCGCAGCGCCTGCATCGCCCGGCCCTGCGCACCGGCCCGCCGGTACCCCCAGCCGCCGGCCCGCCCCGGCTCGACCCGCCCGCCCCGGATCACCGGGTCCGGCTCGCCCGGCTGCTCCCCGAGCAGCTCGGCCACGCTCGTCCCGTACGCCCGGGCCAGACCCAGCAGCACCGGCAGCGAAGGCTGCCGCCGCCCGGTCTCCAACCGCGACAAGTAAGCTGGCGAGAGTCCGACCCGGGACGCCGCGACCTCCAGCGTCAACCGACTGGAGACCCGCTGCTCCCGCAGCCGCGCACCGAGGCCCGCGACTTCCTGGTCCTCACCGAGAGGGCTGTCCGTCATGGGGCAAGTCCACACCCTCCCTGCCCCAGAGGCAACAAACTTGCCCCACAGGCAAACCCCCTCTCCCGCACCCCCATCCTCCCGCCCCACCCCCCACCCCCACC
>NZ_JOGH01000031.1:0-66847 GCF_000721345.1 Kitasatospora sp. NRRL B-11411
CCCCCCCCGCCGGGCGGGGTGGGGGTGGGCAGCGGGATGGTGCGGGTGGAGCTGAGGACGGCGTCGGGGATCACCAGGTTGATCGAGGTGGCGAACGGATCCGCGGTGGGCGCGGTGCCGGGGGTCTGCTCCAGGACGGGGGTCTTCGGGGGGAGTTCGACCGTCTCCGCCGGGTCGGCCGCGGGGCCGTCCCCGGTCGTCGATGCCACGTCAGCCACCGTTCGGTCACCGCCCCCGTCCGTCGCCGTGCGACGTCGTACCCGCCGTGGCGTCCCGCACCACGCTCCGATCCCGGCCACGATACGTGGTCCGCGGCCGGCCGGGCCAGGCCGGGCCACGGGCGGGTTGACAGCAGCCCGGGGCCCGGGACGGACGGGGCGGTGAACGGTCCGGCAGGGGGCGGGCGTTGACCGGACGGGGGCACCCGGACGGCGGACCGCCCCCCGTTCCGGCGCCGGCGGTTCACCCCGGGGTGTCCTCCTGTGCACCCGCCCGCCCTTGACGATCGGCCGCCCTTGACGCCCGCCCTTGACGATCGCCCGCCTTTGACGACCGGCCGGGGGCGGGGCCGTCAGTAGGTGACGGTGATCCGGCGGGCCGGGCCGTCGACCCGGACCCGGCCACCGTACGGGATGACGAGTTGCGGTTCGGTGTGGCCGAGGTCGACGTCGAAGACGGCCATGGTGTCGGGGGCGTAGGCGTCCAGGGCGCGCAGGACGGCGGCGCGCTGGTCGGTGCGGTAGCGGGCGCGGGCCCCGGTGTCGTGGGGGTGTTCGAAGGTCCAGGCCATGGCGCGGCCGACCAGCAGGGCCGGGAACTGCCGCAGCAGGCCGCGTTCGCCGAGGTTGCGCAGCATCCGGAACACCTCGGTGGCGCTGGGCAGTTCCTCGGAGGTCTCGAGGAACAGCACGCCGCCGGCGTGCTCGGCGGCGGGGCGGAGCCGGTCCGCGGCGGCCATCCAGTGCAGGATCTCCAGGTTGCCGCCCCAGGCGGTGCCCTCGACGACCCGGTCGGGGCGGTGCCAGTGCCAGCCGGTGACGGGTTCGCTCGCCGGCTCCCGCGCGAAGGTGGCCTCGTCCTCCCAGCGGCCCAGCACGGTACTGGCCTCGGTGGCGGCGGTGAGCTCGTACGGGCCGCTGTCGAACAGGGCGGCGCGCAGCGAGGCGGCGGTGAGCGGGTGGACGGCGTGCGGGCGGCCGAGCTGGGTCATGACGGCGGCGCCGTGGTAGGCGACGATGCCCTGGCGGTGCAGGAAGTCGAGCAGGTTGGTGTTGTCGCTGTAGCCGAAGAAGGGCTTGGGGTTGGCCCGGATCAACTCGGCGTCCAGGTGCGGGATCACGGTGATCTGGTCGTCGCCGCCGAGGGTCGCCATGACGGCGGTGACCGTCGGGTCGGCGAACGCGGCGTGCAGGTCGGCGGCGCGCTCGGCGGGGGTGGCGCCGAGTTTGCGGGTGGCGGGGTACTCGACCGGCTCCAGGCCGAACTCCTCGCGCAGGCGGCGCAGTCCGAGTTCGTGCGGGAGCGGGAAGGCGCCCGGGCCGGCGAAGCCGGGCGAGACGACCGCGATCCGGTCGCCGGGCCGGGGCTTGGGCGGGTACGTCGGCTGGTCTGACATGCCGGGATGCTAGTCGCCCGACCGCACCGTGCACGACCGGGTTTCCGGCTCACGGCCGCGCGTGGTGAGCCAGGTTCCCGGCCGCGCGCGGTGCATCGGAAACCCGGGCGCGCGCGGTGCATCGGGTTCCCCGCTCAGGGGGCGACGTCCAGCAGGGTCTTGCCGAGGGTGGCGCGGGACTCGATGGCGCGGTGCGCGTCGGCGGCCCGTTCCAGCGGGAAGCGGCGGCCGATGACGGGGCGCAGCCGGTGCGCGGCGGCTTCGGCCAGGGCGTGGGCGGTGGCGGCGCGGACGCGTTCGGGGGTGGGGCGCAGGGTGAGCACGGTGAGGTCGCGGGCGGCGGCCTCGGCGGGCGGGAGGTCGGTCCAACTGCCGCTGGCCAGGCCGTAGCTGAGCAGTTTTCCGCCGTCGCGGAGCAGTCCGGCGGCGGCCCGGCCGAGGGTGCCGCCGACGCCGTCGAGGACCAGGTCGACGGGGTCGGGGTAACGGGTCCAGTCGGGCCGCAGGTAGTCGGTGGTCTCGGCGGCGCCGAGCTCGGCGGCCAGGGCGAGTTTGCTCGGGCCGCCGGCCGCGGCGACGACGTGGGCGCCGGCGGCGGTGGCGAGTTGCACCAGCAGGGTGCCGACGCCGCCGGCCGCGGCGGTGACCAGGACGCGGGCCCCGGGGGCGGGGGCGGCGGTCTCCAGCAGCAGGCGGGCGGTGCGGCCGTCGGCGAGCAGCGCGGTGGCGTCGTCGAGGGCGAGACCGTCGGGGACGGGGTGCAGGCCGTCGGCGGGGACGGCGGCGAGTTCGGCGTAGCCGCCGCTGCCGCCGGTGGAGGAGACCACCCGGCGGCCCAGCCAGGCCGGGTCGGTGCCGGGGCCGAGCGCGGTGACGGTGCCGCCGACGCCGTTGCCGGGGACCATCGGGAGGTCGCCGGTGAACGGGCCGAGGCCGGTGGCCCGGAACTGGGTCTCGACGAAGGTCAGGTTGGCGTGCGCGACCTCGATCAGCACCTGTCCCTCCCCCGGCACCGGGTCGGGCGCACTGCCCGGCACCAGCACCTGGGGCCCGCCGAATTCCCGCAGCCACACCGCGCGCATCACGCCTCCGTCCGTCCACCGGCCGGTCGTTCCGGCCCGCCGCCCATCCTGGAGGCTCAAGTCCGCTTGAGGTCAAGCCGCTCAGGCCCTGCCGGGGGCTGCCGAGCCCTGCCGGGGGCTGTCGGCGGCTGCCGGGAGCTGTCGGCGGCTGCCGGGCCTTGCCGAGCCCTGCCGGGGGCTGCCGAGCCCTGCCGGGCCTTGCCCGGGAGCTGCCGGGAGCTGTCGGCGGCGGCCGAGCCCTGCCGGGAGCGGCCAAGCCCTGCCGGGCCTTGCCCGGGAGCTGCCGGGAGCTGTCGGCGGCGGCTGCCAGGATGCCCGGCATGGACACCGACGGATTCTGGGACCTGGTCGAGTCGAGCGCGGCGGGCGGCCCCGGCGGCGAGCGGGCCGAGCGGCTGACGGAGCGGCTCGCCGGGCTGCCGCTGCCGGAGGTGCTGGAGTTCCAGCTGCGCCTGGACGAGGCCCGCGCCCCGCTGGACACCGCGGGCACCCTGGCGCTGGCCCGGCTGGTGCTGCGCGGCCGGGTCAGCGACGACGGCCTGTGGTACTTCCACGTCTGGCTGATCGGCCTGGGCCGCGCCGCCTACCACCTGGCCGTGCACGACCCGGACGCGCTGGCCGACCACCCCGCGCTGCGCCGCCTGGCCGCCCTCCCGTACGAACGGTGGACCGACGACGACTTCCCTGACTGGGAGGCGCTCGACTACTGCGCCCAGGACGCCCACGAGCGGCTCACCGGCGAGGAGGACGGACTGGAGGACGCCCTGGCCGCGCTCGGCCACGAGATGCCCTGCGACGCCGCCTTCGCCGACCCGGTCTGGACGCCCGCCCGGACCGCCGCCCGCCTCCCCCGGCTCACCGCGCTGTTCGCCGACGCCACCTGACGCCCCGTCGTGTCGGCGCCTCCGCCTACCCTCGGACCCCATGACGGCCACCGGAGACCCTCGCCCCCTCGATGACGACGCAGCGGACGAGCACGACGCGGACGGGAACGGGAACGGGGACGCCTGGATCGACGGCCCCGCGTGCCGGGACAACCCGCGCCTGAACGGCTGGTTGGCGGCCGCCCGGGCCGCCTTCCCGGCCTGGGCCGCGGCGCTGCCCGGCCGCTGGGACTTCGAGGTCGCCTCGCTGCCCCGGCTGGAGCGGGAGGTCCGCCGCCGCTACCGGGACGCGGCCACCGCGCTGGACGCCCGCGACCAGCCGTTCCTGACCGTGGCGGCCTGGTACCTGGGCGAGGTGCACGTCCGCAACTACGGTGCGCGCTGGGCCCGTTCGCCGGAACCCGCCCCGCACCACCGGACCGACCCGCTGCTGCGCCTGCCGCGCGAACTGCTGGACGAGGCGGAGCGGGCCGAGCTCGCCGAGGCCGAGGAGCTGTGCGAGGACGACTTCCCGCTGGTCGACCCGCTCGGCCAGCTCGCCCACGCGGCCGGGCCCGGCCCGGCGGGGCGGCTGACCGCGGCCCTGGAGCAGTACGCGCCCTGGGCCGAACTGGTGGACCGGGCACTGGCCGTGGCCCGCGCCCGCCCGGCCGGGCACCCGGACGGCCGGCCCCTGCCGGGCGCGCCCGGGCCGCTCGACCCCGGCCCGGTCGGGGAGGCGCTCGCCGAGTGGCTGGCGGTCCGGGCCGACGCCTTCCCGCTCTGGGCGCGCGCCGCCGGCCCGGGCGCCGCGCTCGACTTCTCCGCGGGCTCCCTGGTGGTGCTGGAGGCCGCGCTGCGGGAACGGGTCCGGGTGCTCGGGCTGGGCCCGGAGCTGAGCGTCCTGCTGCACCGCGAGGAGCACCTGCCGTGGAGCCCGGACCTGCCGCGGCTGGCCGACGACCCGGTGTTCGACTGCGCGCTCTGGTACCTCGGCGAGACCGCCTGCCGCGCCCGCGGCGCCCGCTGGCTGCCGCTGCGCGCCAACCTGGACGTCGAGCCGCGCACCGTCCCCCGGCTCGCGGTGGCCCGGGTCGGCGCCCGGACCGGCCCGCAACTGGCCGTCAGCCGCGCCGTGCACCGCTGCCTGCGCCCGTACGACGACACCGAGGTCGGCTACGCCCCGCTGCCCGGCGCCCTCGACCTGCTCAACTGACCCGGCGCCGTCAGCTCAGCGCCGTCAGTCCAGCGCCGTCGGTCCAGCTCCGTCAGTCCAGCGCCCGTTCGATCAGCAGCCGGGTGAACAGCCGGGCCTGTTCGGCCCGGCGGGTCCGTTCCTCGGGGGTGAGGACCGGCGGGGCGCCGTAGCGGCGGGCGGCGATGTCCTCGGCCAGGCCGGGTGGGGCGTCCAGGGCGGGGAGGCGGGCGATCGCCTCGCGCTTGGTGATCAGCCGGCCCTCGCGCAGCGCGACGGTGGCGCGGACGGCGGTGACCGGGCCGAAGTCCACCCAGATGTCGCGCTGCCACGGCTCGGGGCGGTCGGTGACCGGGTACCAGTAGTCGCGCAGGTCGGCCCGGATGTGCGCGTGCAGCGCGGCGTCGGTGACCGGCGGCAGCAGCGCCGCGGGCGGACCGCCCGCCAGCACCGTCGCCCCGTCGAGGAGTTCGCGGCGGGTGATGACCGTGACCGGGCGTTCCATCGGCTCGTCCTGGGCGAAGGTGAAGTGCACGGCGGCCGGGTCGCCGAGTTCCTCGCGCGGCAGGTACGAGCAGTGCAGTTTCGCCGCGCCGGGCTGCTCCTCGACCAACTCCCGGTGCAGCGCGGCGAGTCGTTCCCGCGTCGGCCCGTCGGGGACGGCGGGCAGCACGGCGATCAGGTCGAGGTCGCTGCGCCCGTGCCGGTAGTCGCCGTACGCCAGCGAGCCGTGCGCCCACAGCGCGTCGACCGGCACGGCGGCCGACAGGCGCGCCGCGAAGGCCGCCAACAGCGGGGCGGCGAGGGCGCGTTGGGCCTCGTCGTCGGGTGCGGGCAGGTACGGCGGTTCGGGGAGCGTCATGCCGCCCATGCTGACACGGCCCGGCCGGGTGCGGCACGGCCCTGGCCGGGGCGCGGCGGGGGCGGGGCGGGAAGCCGCCGGGGTGCCGGGCGCGGCGCCGCCGGGACGCGCCCGGCACCCCCTACCGTCGAAGGGGCCCGGCCGTGCGGCCGGGCGACCGTACGGGAACGGAGGAGACGTCACGATGGCGCAGAAGATCACCACTTTCCTGTGGTTCGACGACCAGGCCGAGCAGGCCGCCGAGTTCTACACCTCGGTGTTCGAGTACGGCCGGATCACCGACGTGCAGCGCTACTCGGACGCCGGGCCGGGCGAGGCCGGGAGCGTGATGCTGGTGTCCTTCGAGCTGTTCGGGCAGGAGTTCCTGGCGCTGAACGGCGGCCCGGCGTTCCGCTTCAACGAGGCGGTCTCGCTCCAGGTGGACTGCGCCGACCAGGCCGAGGTGGACCGCTACTGGGAGCTGCTGACGGCCGACGGCGGCGCGCCGGGCCCGTGCGGCTGGCTGAAGGACCGGTACGGCCTGTCCTGGCAGATCGTGCCGCGCCGGATGACCGAGCTGCTCGCCGACCCGGACCCGGAGCGCGCCCGCCGGGCCACCGCCGCGATGCTGCAGATGGGCAAGCTGGACGTCGCCGCACTGGAGGCCGCCGCCGACGGCGTCTGACGCCCCGCCGGGCCCCGCGCCCTGTCAGGCCCCGCGCCCCGACACCGCCCGACGCCCCGCCGAGCGCTACACCCCAACGCCACCCGACACCCCGCCTCGACGCCCGCCCGACGCCCCGTCAAGCGCTCCTCCCCGCCCGGTCAACGGATCTCCGCGGCCCGGTAAAAGTATTGCTGTTCAGCGATCTGTCATGTCCGGGCTCTTCTGACCGGCCGTCCCGCCGTGCCCTACTGGGCTGCGCGCTACGCGCGTCATCCACGTACGACGGACGTCTGGAGAGCCCTGTCATGAGCCTCACCCGCCGCCTGCTGCGCACCCTGGCCGCCGGTGCCACCGCCGCCGCCACCGTGCTGGTGCCGGTCACCTCGGCGCACGCCGCCGGCGCGTACACCCTGGTGGTCCTGCCCGACCAGGGCGAGAACGCGATCTACGACCTGGTGAACTCGGCGACGAGTTCGGTCGACGTGACGATCTACGAACTGCGCGACACCACGCTCACCACCGCGCTGGTGAACCGGCAGAAGGCGGGCGTCAGGGTCCGGGTGGTGATGGACCCCAACCACAGCTCGGTCAACGGCGCCGCGTACAGCGCGCTGACGGCGGGCGGGGTGAGCGTGGTCTACTCCTCGTCCACCTTCACCTACACCCACCAGAAGACCATCACCGTGGACCGCGCCCGCTCGTACGTCTCGACCGGCAACTTCGACTCCACCTACTACGCCACCTCCCGCGACTACGGCGTGCTGGACACCGACCCGGCCGACGTGGCCGCGATCGAGCAGGTCTTCGACGCGGACTACGCGCACACCGCGATCACCCCGTCCGACGGCACCGACCTGGTCTGGTCGCCCACCGACTCGCAGAACCGGCTGCTGGCGCTGGTCAACGGCGCGCAGCACAGCCTGGACGTCGAGCAGGAGGAGTTCGGCGACCCCGCCCTGGTCAACGCGGTGGTCGCGGCGGCCCAGCGCGGCGTGGCGGTGCGGGTGGTCGCCGAGGACACCTCCGGCAAGTACACGACGCAGTTCAACCAGGTGACCGCGGCGGGCGGCAAGGTCACCACGTACACCAGCAGCACCGGCTTCTACGTGCACGCGAAGGCGATCGTCGCGGACTACGGCACCGCCACCGCCAAGGTGTTCGCCGGGTCGGAGAACTTCTCCGACAACTCCCTCAACCACAACCGGGAACTCGGCCTGATCATCGCCGACCCGGCGGTGCTCTCCGGCATCGAGTCGACCATCACCGCCGACTTCAACCGCGTCCCCAGCACCGGCGGGGGCACCGGCGGGGGCGGCGGCACGGGCACCTGCACGGCGGCCCAGCTGCTCGGCAACCCGGGCTTCGAGACCGGCACCGCGAGCCCCTGGACCGCCACCGCCGGAGTGCTCAACAGCGCAGCCACCGAGCCCGCCCACAGCGGCAGTTGGGACGTCTGGCTGGACGGCCGCGGCACCACCGGCACCGACACCCTCAGCCAGACCGTCACCGTCCCGGCCGGCTGCACGGCCGCCCTGACCTACTGGCTGCACGTCGACACCGCCGAGACCACCACCACGACCGCCTACGACAAGCTGACCGTCACCGCCAACGGCACCACCGTCGCCACTCACTCCAACCTCGACCACCGCACCGGCTACGTCCAGCACACCGTGGACCTCTCCGCCTACGCCGGGCAGAGCGTCACCCTCACCTTCAGCGGCACGGAGGACTACACCGAGCAGACCTCCTTCGTCCTGGACGACCTGGCCCTGAACGTCTCCTGACGGTCCGCCAGTTCCTGCTCGCACCGCGCCCCCGCCCGGAAGTCCCGGACGGGGGCGCGGTGCGTGCTGCAGGGCCGGGGCCCGGGGCCGGTCAGCTGCCGGTGAGGAGGTCGCGGAGCAGGGCGACGGTGTCCGGGTCCAGGTCGCGGCCGGTGCGGCGGCTGAGCGCGTCGAGGCGGTTGACGGAGCGGACGAGCTGGTCGCGGGCGCCGGCCGAGGCGTAGGCGTAGAAGAGGTCGCGGTGCAGGAGTTCGACCTCGGGGGCGACCGCGAGGGCGCGGAAGATCGCGGCCTCGGCGGTGCGGTGGTCGCCGTACTGGAGGCGGCGGGCGGCGAGTTCGTGCGCGGTGTCGACGATCGCGGCCAGCATGTCCTGCCGCTCGGGCTCCGCCCAGGCGAACGCCCCGGCCGGGGCCTCGGCGAACGGGGCGCCGCGGACCAGGGCCAGCGCGTGCGCGAGGGCGGCGTCGGCGGTGCTGGAGGTGGACCGCATGCCGCGCCGGTACAGGCTGCGGAACTCGTCCCAGTCGCAGCTGACCGCCGGGGCCAGTGCGTAGCTGTCGGCGGCCTGCGCCTCCAGGTAGTCGCGGCCCTCCGGGGAGGTGCCCAACCAGCCCGCCAGCGCGGCGAGTTTGGCCGGCAGCGGGTCGGCCAGCCGCTCGGCGGTGGCCCGCGGGTCGAGGTGCGCGGCGCCCGGGTGGATGTCGCGGTCGATCGTGGTGCGCTCGGTGCCGGGGCGCAGCGCCAGGTACGCGGCGAGCTCGGTCAGCCGGGGGCGGCCCGCCGGGTCGGGGCTGCCCGCCGCGCCGAGCACGTCCACCGGCCCGAGCAGCCGGATCCGCGGCGCGGAACGCAGGTGGTGCGCCTCCGGCGAGCGCAGGATCGCCAGCAGGTCGTCGCTGTCGGTGCGGGCCGGACCGTTCCCGGGCCGGACGGACGGCCGGGCCGGGGAACGCGGGTCGGGGGCCGCCGCCTGGTCGTGCACGGGCAGCGGCTCGGGCACCGCCGGCTGCTCCGGCCCGACCGGCGGGGCCTCGGCGGGGGCTGCCGGCTCGAAGGAACGGGTGCCGCCGTCCGGCACCGGCTCGGGCGCGACGGTGCTGCCGCGCTCCGACTCGGGCGCGGCGGGCGGCAGTTCGGCCTGCGACGGCACCGGCGCCGGCCCGGGCAGCGCGGACGCGGCGGGTGCGGCGGACGCGGCGGACGCGACAGGGGGCTCGGGGAGCGCGGCCGCGATCCGGGGGTCGACGGGCGTGCCGTGCGGCGGGGTGGTGACCTTGCGGGCCTGGCCGTTGGCGAGGTGCCGCGGCTCGGACCCGGGTGCGGCGGGCGTCGCGGGCGCGGCGGGCGTCGCGGGCGTCGGCGGCGTCGGGGGCTGGACGGGCCGCACCGGGACGACCGCGTACGGGTTGGTCGGGGCGGTCGGGACCAGCCCGGCGAACGGGCTGCTGCCGGTGGGTACCACCCGGGCCAGCAGCCGGGGCCCGGCCGCCTCCCCGCCGTCCGTCCCACCGCCGTCGGAACCGCTGCCGGAGCCGCCCGCGCCGGTCTTGGCCAGGCTGGTCTTCGGCGGAGCGGTCGCAGCGGTCGTCGCGGCAGCGGTCGTCGCGGCGGCGGCGGTCGCGGCCGGTCCGGTCGGCCCGCCGAGCAGGGCGAGCAGCCGGGCGTCGAGCGTGCCGCCGGCCCGCGCGTCCGCGTCCGCGCCCGTGTCCGGTTCCCCGTCCCGGTCCGTCGCCCCGAGGCCGAGCAGGTCGGCGCCCAGCGGGCCGGGGGCCGCGCCGCTCTCGGCGCCGATGGCGGCGCCGACCGCGGCCAGCGCGGGGACGGGCAGCGGGAGTTCCTGCTCGTCCTCGGGGCCGTTGTGCGGGCCGTCGAGGGTCCATTCGGGGGCCGGGTGCTGGGTGAAGTCGCCGGAGGCGCGGACGAGTTCGCCGAGCTGGGCGTACTGCTCGCGGCTGAGGCGCTGGAGTTCGACGCTCAGGTGCAGGCCGGGCAGGGCGGCGTGGCCGGTGGCGGGGAGGGTCCAGCGGGCGACCGGGCCGGCGCCGCGCTCGGGGGCGCGGGTGAGGACGGCCAGGCAGGTGCGGGGGCGGCCGTCGAGCAGGCGGCCGAGTTCGGCGGGCACGCCGCCGGTGGGCGGCTGCGCGGACAGCACGATCTCGGGCAGCCACGCCTCGTCGGCGCTGCCCCGGCTGCGGGCCTCGCGGGGGCTGCCGACGTTGGCGCCGATCAGGGTGGCGCGGGCCTTGGCGGTGCGCGGGCCGAGGGCGGCCAGTGCGGCTTCCAAGGTGGCGTGGTGGTGGACCCGTTCGGCGGCGGGGCCGGCGGCGGGCAGGTCGGTGGCGATGCCGACCAGGTGCAGGTGCAGGCGGTCGGCGAGCGGGCTGTGGGCGAGTTCGACGGCCAGGCTGCGCAGCACGTCCTCGGCGTCGTCGGGGTGCCCGGAGAGGTGCACCAGCCGGACGGTCTCCAGGTCGGCGAGGACGGTCGAGCCGTCGGGGGTGGCGCCGAGGGTGACCAGCGCCGGGTAGGGGGCGGCGTGCTTGGCGGCCTGTCCGGCGGAGAGCAGTTCGGTGGAGTCGGTCGGGCACCACCACACGTTCGGGGCGTGCGCGGCCCGGAACGGGGCGATCGGCACGGCCGGTGCGGCCAGGTGCAGTTCGACGGTGCCCGCGGTGGTGACCCGGGCGGCGACCAGCGCGGGCAGCCGCTTCTCGCCGCGGACGGCGTTGCGGCCCAGGGTGCGCAGCGCGCGGTTGAGCAGTTCGAGGCCGGGCTGGTCCTGGCGGGCCTTCAGTTCGGCCTCGAAGCGCCCGGCGGCGGCCGAGGGCAGCGCGATCCGGTGCCGGGGGCGGCGGGCCCGCTGCTGGTCGGTGCGGCGGCGGCCGACCAGGGTGATCAGCGCGGCGGCCATCAGCACGCCGAGGCCGGAGGCGGCCAGCGCGACGGTGTAGTCGCCGTTCCCGGTGGCGGCGGTGTGCTGCTCGCGGACGGCGGGCAGGTGGGCGGCGGACGCGGAGTCCTGCGGCGCGGGCGACTGCGCGGCGGGGCCCTGCGCGGGCGCGGTCTCCGAGGCGGCCGGGGCCGGGGTGCTCGGCGCGGGCGCCGGGGTCGCGGTGGCCTCGGGTGCCGGGGTCGCGGGCGCCGGGGTCTGCGGGGCCGGGCTCTCGACCGGCGCGGTCGGCTCGGTCGGCGCCGGGGTCTGCGGCGCCGGGGTCTGCGGGGCCTGGGCGGCGCCGGGCACGGTGAGCACCGTGCCGGGGGCGAGCACGTCCGGGTCGGTGAGCTTCTCGCCGTCGGGCGAGGTGGCGCCCTTGTTGGCCTCGAACAGCTCGGGCCAGCGGTCGCCGTCGCCCAGCTCCCGCTGGGCGATGGCGGAGAGCGAGTCGCCGGAGTGCACGGTGACGCTGCCGTGTGCGGGCGCGGCGGAACCGGCGGCGGGGAGCGCGGGGAGCTCGGGCTGGGTGCTGCCGGCGGCGGCCGGGCCCGGGTCGGACTTGGCGCCGGCGGGCATCAGCAGCTGCCAGCCGGGCTGGATCGGCCGGTCGGCGTCGAAGCGGGTGCCCGAACCGTCCATCGGGCGGCCCGCGTTGAGCTTGGCGATCTCGGTCCAGCGGGCCCCGTCGCCGAGTTGGCGTTCGGCGATCGACCACAGGCTGTCGGCGGGCCGGGCGTCGCGGACGGTGTAGACCGGCTGCTGCGGGTCGGCGGCGGGCGCGGCCGCGGGGGCTCCGGCGGGGAGCGCGGCGTAGGCCGGGGCGGCGTTCAACTGGGCGACGGCGGCCGGGCGCTGGGCGAGTTCGGGGGTGGCGGCGAAGGCCGATCCGGCGACCGGGAGCAGGGCCAGCACCGAGCCGACCAGGCCGGCCGCGATCCGCTGGCTCCAGCCGAACGCGGGGATCCGGCGGGCGACCCGGCCGCGCAGCTGGGCGGGGACCTCGACCAGCACGGAGACCAGGAAGCACAGCCAGCCGATCCAGCCGATGCCGACCAGCAGCCACAGGAACAGGCTGCCGTCGTCGGGGCTGGTGAGCGCGGCGAGCAGGTCGCCGTGGACCGGGTCGCCCATGGCAGCGACGGCGAGCGTGCCGTAGCCGAGCAGGGCGGGCACCCCGGCCAGCAGCAGGAGCAGGGCCAGCAGCGCGCCGAGCGCGGCCAGCACCGAGCCGCCGGTGCCGCGCCGGCGCCGGCCGGTGGCGGCGGGGGCGGGCTGCCGGCCGGCAGCGGGGCGGTCCGGCCGCCGTGTTCGGCGGCCCTTGCGGTGCTGGTCGTCGGCTCCGCGCGCGGCCATCAGCCGGTCGTCCCTTCCGTGATGCCGTGCAGCAGGGTGGCCTTGCCGTGCCCCTGCACGGAGAGTGAGGTGATGCCGACCAGGCCGAGCAGCGCGGTCGGGTAGGTGCTGGTGACGGTGACGCTGACCTCGCTGAGGTCGGGGTACTTGGGGAAGGCGACGTCCCCCGAGACGCCCTGGCCGGCCAGGTAGGCCCGGGCGGCGGAGCGGGCCTGCTCCGCGTCGACCTGGTAGCCGTCGCCGGCCCGCAGCCGGGCGATGTCGAGTTGCTGGCCGGCCACCCGGGCGGCTTCCTGGGCGAGCGCGTCGGCCCGCTCCACGGCGCGCAGTTGGCCGCCGAAGTCGAGCACCAGGCCGACCACGGCGACCAGGCTGACGGCGGTGATGGCGACCATGACCGAGATGCTGCCCCGGTCCCGGGCGTTCACGCCTGGTTCGTCCACGTTCCCTCCCCCCACGGTGTGTTGAAGCCCTCTCAGTTTCCCCGATAGCGGTCCACCACGGAGGTGAACGTACCGGTGACCGTCTTGTGGCCCGGTACGCCGTCCAGGCCGAGCAGGTCGGACAGCGGCACCGTGCAGGACACCCGGACGGTGACGGTGGCCAGTTGGCCGCCGTCGGTGTCCAGCGTGCCGTACTCCGGGTCCCCGGTGGGTTCGGCGGCGCAGCGCACCGACCGGGAGGCCAGCGAGGTGCGGACGGCGTCCGCGGCGGCCTGCTGGGCGCCCTCGGGGGTGCGGGCCAGCGAGGCGGCCCGGGCGCCGGCCCGGGCGGCGGCGTCGACCACCGAGCCGGTGGTCTGCAGCCGTCCGGCGGCCACCGCCATCAGGGCGAAGCCGAGGATCACCGGCACCAGGACCGCCGCCTCGACCGCGAACGAGCCGCGCTCCCGGCGCGGGTCCGGCTTCCCGGTCCGCCTCCCGAACCAGCCGCGCTCCCGGCGCGGGTGCGACTTCCCGGTCCGCCCCCCGGCGGTCCGGATCCTCACGGCTGCCCCGGGGCGACGAACTTCTCCCGGGGCGCGCCGGCGGTCTTGGTGATCGTCGGGTTGACGAACGGCACCAGGGTCACCGGCCGCACGGTGACGGACAGTTGGTACAGGTCGGGGTCGCCGCCGAGCTGCTGCGGCGGCTGCTGGAGCCGCACCAGGTCGCCGAGCCGGTCGATGAACGCGGTGGCCCGTTCCTCGCCCGCACCGGGCTGCGCGCCGTTGATCCGTCCGGCCTCCACGCCCTCCCGGGCGGCTGCCAGCGCGGCCTGTTCCGCGTACCACCACAGGCCGGCCTGCACCACCAGGAGGATCGTGAACAGCACGGCCGGGAAGACGATGGCGAGGCTGATCGTCATCGCCCCCCGGTCGGACCGGCGGGCGCGCGGCAGCGGCCCGCCGGGGGCGGGCCGCCGGTGCGGGCGGCGGGTCACGAGGTCTTGCCGTCGGAGGTGACGTTGTCCGGGATCTGCTCCTTGACGTGGTTGCCGAGCTGGGTGATGGCGTAGACGACCGTCCCGGCGACGGCGACCAGGACCAGGACGGCGAGGGCGAGTTCGATGCTGATCGCGCCGCGGTCGCCGCTGCCGCGGGCCAGCCGCAGCTTGGCCAGGCGGTAGTCGACGGCGGGGCGGACGAGGTGCAGCGGGAGCAGCGGCCGCAGGGCGGTCGCCACGGTGCGGATTCGGGCCATGGTGTGGTCTCCAGGACGTCGAGGGGAGGGGCTAGGGCCTGTCCGGTCGATCTTGCCGGATCAGCGCGCGGCGTCGGGCGCCCGGCTGGGAGTGCCGGCCCGACGCCCTCGTACTGGATGTACTTGGGTGTTGGGCCGGTGCTTCCAGCCGGGATGATCCGGCGTCGCGCGCCCGGCAAGATCGGCCGGGCAGGGCCTGGGTGCGGTGGGGTCGGGCCGTCCGGCGGGGCGGCGGGGCGGTGGCGGGGTCACGGGGTGTCAGTTGGCGTTGAGCATCTGGTAGACCGCGGGGAAGGCGATCAGGACGGTCATCAGCAGGGTCAGGGCGGAGCCGGGGGCGACCATCCGTTCGCTGTCGGTGTTGGCCTTGGCGAGTTCCTCGGAGAGGAGTTCGCCGCGCAGGCTCTTGGCGCGGGCCCGCAGGGTGTCGTAGACGGCGGCGCCGTCGACGCCGGAGATCCGCATGATGTCGGCGACGTCCTGGAGCGGGGTGAGGCCCAGCTCCAGGGCGAGCGCGTCGAGTCCGTCCCAGGGCGGGAGCCGGTCGGTGGCGGCCCGTTCCAGGGCGTCGCGGATCCGCCGGAACACGGTGCCGCGCCCGACCGCGGCGGCCCGGCGCAGCGCCTCGGCGGGGCCGCAGTCGGCGGCCCGTTCGAGGGCGACGAGTTCCAGGTAGGCGGCGATGCCGTGCAGGTACTCGGTGCGGGCCTCCTTGGCCTCGCCGGAGACGATGCCGTCGGGGACGAACCAGAGCAGCGCCGCCAGCAGCGGCCCGACCAGCAGCGGGACGGCGAGCGGCAGGCCGTCGCCGATCACCGCGGCCATCACCGTCAGGTAGCCGGGCAGGGCGAACCCGAGGACGGCGAACAGCAGTTTGTGCGCCATGAACCGGGCCGGGCTGCGGCCGATCAGGGCGAGTTCCTGGTGCGGGATCCGCACCCCGGGCAGCCGCCCGGAGCGTTCGCCGACCCGGTCGTACCAGGGCAGCACGACGTCCTGCTCCTCGGCCCGGCGGGGTTCGGGGACGCGGTGCAGCCGGTCCAGGGCCTGGCCCAGGTCGGGTGGGGCGGGCCGGAGTTCGGCCAGCAGCAGGGCCACGCCGCCGGCCGCGGCGCCGCCGGCCAGCACCGCCCAGGGGGAGATCACCGGGCCTCCTTCAGCAGGGGTTCGTCCTCGGCCGCGGCGCCGTCCTCGGCGCCTCGGCGGCCGGGCAGCCGGCCGGTCCTGGAGCGGCGGTCGGCCTCCAGGACCCGGGGCAGCGGGGTGTGCCGGGCCAGCGAGCGCATCCAGCCGATCACCGCGACGAAGGCCACCGCCACGATGCCGAGCACGAGTTGGCCCAGCGCCGTGGAGTAGGGGGCGGTGTAGCGGGAGTTGAACGCGCCGATCACGATGACCAGCAGGATGATGCCGACCATCCAGCGGATCGTGGTGCGGTGCTTGGAGCGGTCGGCCTCGATGGCGCGCCGCTGCCGGACCTCCTCGCGCACCGAGTCCGCCATGTCGGCCAGCGCCCGGGCCAGGCCGGGCCCGCTGTCGCCGGCCCGCAGCACGAGGGCGGCGAGCACCTTGTCGGCGGTGGCGTCGGCGACCTGGTCGCCGAAGGCGCGCAGCGCGTCCTCGGGGCGCCAGCGGGACTGCAGCCGGGCGGCCAGGTCGGAGATCTCGGTCTCCAGGGCGGCCGGGGCGGTGCGCCGGCTGGTCATGATGGCCTGGTTGAGGCCGACGCCGAGCAGCAGCACGTCGGCCAGCCGCTGGGTCCACTCGGCGAGCGCCTCCAGCCGTTCGATCCGCCGGGTGTCGGAGCGGGTGGCGTCGAACAGCCAGGGCAGGCCGAACACGGCGGCCGGGACGAGCAGCGCGACCAGCGGGATGCCGGTGAACAGCCAGCCGCCGGGCGCGCCGAGCAGGGCCAGCGCCAGCTGGATCCGGCGCAGCCGGGCCATCCCGGGCGAGGCGGTGCCGGGCGCCCCGTACCAGAGGGTGTGCAGCCGGCCCTCCAGCGGGTTGTCCCGCTCCTCCTCGTCCACCGGCCGCCCGCGCAGGCCGGCGGCCAGCGCCACCAGCCCGCCGGCCAGCAGCAGTCCGCACAGCACGTACAGCAGCATCAGCGCATCCCCCCGATCCGCAGCGACAGCGGCGCGCTCCACGTCCCGTACGGGGAGCCGAGCAGGCCCGCGTCGAAGCCGGCCCGGCGCAGGTCGTCCAGGCAGTGCGGCGGGGTGACGGGGACGGCCCGGACCTCGCCGAGTTCCGGGCGCGGCCCGAAGACGGTGTTCAGCGCGGGGCGGCCGGACTCGCCGAGGCCCGCGACCTCCAGCACGTGCGAGACGAAGCGGTGCCGGCGGCCGCCGACGGCGGTCTCGTCGACCATCGCGACGTGCACGATGAAGTCCACCGCGTTGGCGGTGAGCCGGTAGGCGAGGGTGTCGGTCATGTGGGCGCCGTACTCGAGGCAGAGTTCGGCGATCCGGTCGACCACCATGTGCGGGCCGCGGGCGTGCAGGGTGCACATCGAGCCGCCCTCGCCGTTGGTCATCACCCGTAGCATCGGCACCACCTCGGCGGAGCGGACCTCGCCGACGATGATCCGCGACAGCGTCATCCGCAGCGCCGCCGGGATCAGCTCACCGATCGTCAACTCGCCCGCCAGGCGCCCGTCCACGCGTTCGCCGTTGCCCTCGCGGGCCTCCATCGGGACGACCTGCTTGAGGTGGCCCAGGGTGTGCAGCCACAGCTCGAACTCGGACTCCAGGGTGCCGACCCGCTCGTCCGGCGGGATCTCGGCGGCCATCGCGCGCAGCAGGCTGGTCTTGCCGACGCCCTGCGTCCCGGTGATCATCACGTTCTTCCGGGCCCGGATCGCGGCCGCCAGGAACGCCGCCAACGTGCTGTCCACGGTGCCGAGTTGGACCAGGTCGCTGAGCGTGGCGCTGGCCACCCGGTGCCGGCGGATCGCCACGTACGGGCGGGGCGTCACCTCGGTCATCGCCTGCAGGCGCATCCCGCCCTCCAGCCGCAGCGCCAGCATCGGGCTGGCGGTGGAGAGACTGCGCTCGCCGCCGCCGTGCTGGCGCGCCAGGTCCTGGAGCAGCTCGACCAGTTCCTCGTCGGTGTCGGCCACCGGCGGCACCTGCCGCAGCGGCTGGTGCACCCGCGAGACCCACACGTCGTCGCACCCGTTGATCAGGATGTTCTCGATCTCCGGGTCGTCCAGGTACGGCTGCAGCCGCCCGGCCCGGAACAGCAGGTCGTACACCGCCTCGGCGAGCACCCGGTCCTGCTCCCGGGTCGGCGGGATGCCGTGGGTCTGCGCGTACGCGTCCGACCAGCGGGCCACCGCCTCCTCGATCAGCGCCCGCCCGCGCTGCCGCCGGGTCGCCCGGTCGGCCTCGCTCCCGGACGCCTCCGACAGCCGCGACAGCTGCTGGTGCAGCTCCGCCGCGACCTGCCGCTTCAACTCCCGGGCCACCTGGGTGTCCACGGCCGGCCGCGCCCCCACCGGCGAGAGCGCGGGCACGCCCGACGCCACCGGCCCGGTCCGCACCGGCGGCTCCACCACCGGCGGCTTCCCCCAGGGCAGCCCGGCCGCCTCGGCCGAACCCCCCTGCGCCACCTGTCCGTTCACCGGCTGCTGCGACGGCAGCGGCCCCTGGTACGGGCTAGCGCGCACGCCGCACCTCCTCCCCCTCCGGACCGCCCTGCCCGGGCTGCCCGGGCTGCCCGGGCTGCCCCGGGAACGGCGCGGGCACGGGCGGCTGCGGCACCGCGGGCGGTGCGATGTACGGCGCGGCGTACGAGATCTGCGGCGCCTCCACCCGGATCGGCCACTCCCCCGTGAACTGCCCCGTCCCTTGCGGCTGGAACTGCTGCTGCTGGTACGGCTGCTGCGGGTACGACGGCGGCTGCTGCTGGTACGGCTGCTGTGGTTGTTGTTGCTGCTGCGGGTACGCCGGCCCGCTCACCGGCCCCGCCACGAACGGCGGCACCGGCTGCGGAGCCTGCACCTGCTGCGGGGGCAACGCGTGCTGCACGGGCTGCTGTTGAACGGGCTGTGCCTGAACGGGCTGCGGGCCGCCCTGAGCAGGCTGGGGGCCGCCGAGGCGCCGGCGGCGGGCGGCGGCGAGGTCCTGGATCCGGTCGGCGGTGGTGCGCGCGGTGCGCATCAGCTCGGAGCGGATGAAGCGCCGGTCGGTGGTGTCGCCGCCGTCGGAGAGCACCCGGGCGGTGCGCGGCGCGTGGGTGAGCGCCCCGAGCACGGGGAGCCGGAACTGCCGGGAGACCTCGCTCTCCGGGTAGGGGCCCTCGGCGACCAGCAGCAGGCCGAGGCCGTCCGAGCCGGTGCCGTGGGCGTCGAGGTCCTCGCGTAGCGCGGCGATCCGGGGCCGGGCGGCGGAGAGGCCGCGCAGGGTGGTGCGGACGGTGGCGGCCACCACGTCGGCGCGCCGGGGCAGCACCGCCATCGGCCCGTTGGCGCCGGAGCGGCCGAGGTCGAGCAGCACGTCGTAGCCCTGCGGTTCGAGCGCGTGCAGCGCCTCGACCAGGGGTTCCCAGGTGTAGGCCAGGCCGGGGGCCTGGGCCGGGTCGGTCAGGCCGGGCAGCAGCAGGCGTTCGCCGGTGCCCTGCGGGGAGACGTCGAGCAGCTGCTCCCACAGCGTCTCGGCGAGCAGCCCGCGCCGGTCGGCGACGGCCAGGTTGCGCAGCCCGTACACGGCCTCCACCCGGCCCTCCAGCGCCCCGGCCAGCACCGCGCCGCCGTCCGGGTCGCACTCGACCAGCAGCACCCGGCGGCCCGGCCGCAGCGGCCAGGACAGCAGCAGCGCGAGCGCGCTGCTGGTGGCCCCCGGCGCGCCCGGCCCGCCGAGCACGGCCACCACCGTCATCAGGACCCTCCGGCGGTGCGGGGCGCCAGGATCACCTGGAACTTGCCCCCCGCCACCCAGAGCGCCAGCCGGGGCCCGTCGGCGGGGCCGACGGCGACGTCTATCACGGTGCTGCCGTCGGTGTCGGGCCGGCCCACCGCGGAGACCACCGCGGTCATCGTGTCCGGGGTCCGGGTCGCGGTGCCGTCGCCCTTGGCGTCGGGCGTGTTGACGATCAGGATCTGCAGGCCGGGCTGCAGCTTGGTCGCGGGCAGCTGGGAGCGCTTCGCGGAGACCCCGACGATCTGCTGCCCCGGCTGGGTCGCCGGGTCGCTGGTCAGGTCCGACTTGACCAGCAGCGCCCCGCGCTTGAGGTCCGTGGTGGCCCGCAGCCCCACCGTCCGCTGCAGGTCCTGGGCGTCCAGCGGGTGCAGCGCCGGGTCCCCCGCGATGTGCGCGACCACCAGGTCGTCCGACCCGATCACCTGCCCCATCGGTACGTCCCGGGCCAGCGCCAGCACCGCGATCCGCTGCCCGCTGCTGTTGTACAGCACCGCCCCGCCCAGCCCGCCGGCCGCGATCAGCGCCGCCGCCATCGCCAGCATGGCGGGTCGCCGCCGCCGCGCGCCGAGTCGGCGCGGCGGGGTCGGCATGCTTCGGTTCTCCACCGCTCTGCGGCCTCTCACTCGTGACGGGACGTCGAACTCCGGGCCTCCCGGCCCCCTGGGCAGGTCAGTTCAGCACCTGGACCTCGTTGACCGGCACCTGCAGCATCCTGGTGCCCGTGGTCGTCCAGCCCATGTTGGTGGTGTCGACCGCGGTGGTGCCGTCCTTCCGGGCGGTCACGTTCCAGTCGAGCTGCACGTTGAGGGTGTACGCCTTGTCCTTCATCCCGGCCGAACTGCGGGTGAACAGGTGGCTGCAGGTCGGTGTCCCGCCCGCGCTGAACACCGTCCCGGTGTCCTGGCAGACGAAGGTCTGGGGCGGTTCGCCGGACCCGCTGTCCACCGTCCAGGTCACCCGCTTGAGGGTGATCGTGGTGACGACGCTGAACCCGTCGCCCTGCAGCGGGGCGCTGCTGAGCGGTCCGGTGACGTCCTTGGCCGGGTCGAGCCAGAACCACACCGGCGAGCCGACCACGGCGTCGGTGCTGGGGGCCGCGTGCAGCACGGGGTCGCCGACCGTGATCGTCTGCAGGGCCTCCCAGGCGAGTTGGCGCGGTGTCTTGGGCGGCGGGGCGGCCACCGGCTGGGCCAGGAAGACCTGGCCGCTCGGGACGAAGCCGTCGTCCAGGATGCACGACTTGTCGTAGATCGCGCCGTCCTTGGCGGTGTGGGTGCCCCAGACGGCCTCGGTGCCCAGCGGCTGCGGCTGCGACTCGATGTAGTAGCAGCCGGCCGAGAACGCCCCGCGGTCGTCGATCCAGCAGGGCACCTCGTGCCCCTGCCAGGTGCAGGTGGAGCCGCCGCCCCCGCCACCGCCGGACGTACCGCCGCCGCCGGTGCCCGGCGCGGTGCTCGACCCGTGGTCGCTGGTGCAGATGGTGCGGTCGGCGCAGGGGGTGACGACGGGGTCGTCGGCGCTCGCCGACGGAACGGCCGCGAGCGTCAATCCGACTCCGGTCATTGCACAAATAGCGGCGCGCCAGGCGGAGTTCAGCATGTCTTGGTCACCTCACGGGTGAAGTCGGCGATCAGCCAGCGGTTTCCGTATTTCTTCATCAGGGCGGTCGCCGGATAACGCGACAGCCGCTGTTTCGGATCCTTGATCTGCTTGGTGGCGGCGTCCGCCTGGTGCCAGTCGGACACGTCGAGGCAGTCGTCGATCGTCGCGGTGGGCGGATTCGCCTGCAGGTCGAGGCTTTTGAGAACGGGCGCGGTGCGCGGCTGCCCGACCATGACGAGCTTGCTGTCGTGCAGTTGGGTGAGCGAGATCGCGGTGTCGGTGAACGCCGCCCCGGTCGCGTACTGGCGCAGCGCGACTCCGTCCGAATCCGATCGGCCGAGGACCTGCACCTGAACGTCCCACCAGGACTGATAGGTCGTCACCGCGTTGTGCCCCTCGACCCCTTCGGGGCCTTCCTTCGGGGCGGGGCTGCCGGACGGGGAGGCGGCCGCGGGGGCCGTCGCGGTGGCCCGGGGAAGGGTGCCCGAGGGTGTTCCGAGTCGGTCGGCGGATCCCGTGCCGGTGGCCGAACAGGCCGTCAGCAGGAATGGCAGGAGCAGCCCGCTGATCCCAACCGCCCCAGGGCGCACCAGAATTGAGCGCTGCCGCATAGCCCCACCTTGTTGCGGCCGGACCTGTGGTGGATCCGGACCGCGGATGTCGTCTGCCGTCCCCGGTTCGTTCTGAGGTCGCTCGGAGGTCGATTCTTCGCCACCCCTCCCCGGCACGGCAACACCCGGGGCCTCCTGACCTTACGCGGAAGGCGGATCGGTTGGGGCGTTTTCCCGCCACAGAACAGCCAAAAGTTCATCGGAAAACGGCAATCCGGCGAGCGCACCTCTCACGGCGGCGCGATTGCGCATCAGGAGTCTTCCCCCGTCACGGGGCACCAGGAGTCGGGCTTCGCCCGCGTTGGCCGGTTCTCCCCACCCCAACTGGCCTTCCACGGCGGGCTGGAGGTCGAGCGGGCCGACGGCGGCGGGCGCGCCGGGCACGCCGTGTTCGAGGACCCGGCCGAGGGCCCAGCTGAACGAGCCCTCGGCGCCGGGCAGGACGCCGTCGCGGCCGCGCCGGCCCGGGCTCCAGCGGCCGATCCGGCCCCACAGCGGGACGCGCGAGTGGGTGAGGAGTTCGCCGGCGCCGTCCTCGTGCCGCAGGGCGGTCCAGGTGTCGCGGTCGGCGGCCACGTCGGCGATCAGCAGGGTCTCCTCCTGTTCGCCGTGGACCATGGCGCTGGTGACCCAGTCCCAGGCGAGGCCGCGCCGGTAGGCGTTGTCGGGGGTGGAGCCGGCGGTGACCAGGGCGACCCGGCGGCCGCGCGGGTCGGCGACGAGTTGGCCGACCAGGCAGACCACCAGCCAGCGGGCGGGGCGCTGGGCGGCCTGCCGGAGGGCGGTGAGCAGGGTGTTGGCGTCGGCGTCGGCCGGGGGGCGGGTGACGGTGCTGCCGCGGGTGCCGGCGTCGAAGGTGCGGCCGGGGAGGGCGTCGGCGAGGGTGCGGGCGCCGTCGGCGGCGCGGGCGGAGCCGCCGTGGCCGCGTTCGGGGCCGCCGTCGGCGCCGATCACCACCAGTTCGATGCCACTGCTCACCCGTACCGCCCCCTCTGCCTGTTCCGTCCCCGGCCTGCCGTGCCGTCCCGTTCGGGCCGGTGTTCGGGCGCGGGGCGCCGCCGGAGGCCAAGGTATCGCCGCGGGGTGTCGGTGCGGGGCGGAATCGGTCCGATGAGCCCCAGCTCAGGGACCATGGACCCTGTTCGGGGCCGCGTCGGCGGGGGCACCATCGGGGGCATGGACCGTGACGACCGGGTGGAGAACCTCAGCGAGGCCGAGTGCCTGCGGCTGCTCGGCACCGTGCCGCTGGGGCGGGTGGTGTACACCGAGCACGCGCTCCCGGCGGTGCTCCCGGTGGCGTTCCGGGTGGCGGCGGACGGGCGGCTGGTGCTGGCGCTGCGCACCGGCACCCGGGTGGCGCGGGCGCTGGACGGCACGGTGGCGGCGTTCCAGGTGGACGACTTCGACCGGGCCGGCCGCTGCGGCTGGAGCGTGCTGGTGCACGGCCGCGCCGAGGTGGTGCGGGACGCGGGCGAGCGCGCCGCCCTGCACTCCGGCGGCCTGCGCCCGTGGATCCCGGAGCCGGGCCCGGAGTACGTGGCGATCAGCCCGGAGCTGGTCTCCGGCCGCCGGGTCCGCCCGGACGCCGCCGGCCAGGACACCTGCCCGGCGCCGCACCACCACCACGCCTGAGCCCCGCCCCGCCACCGCCGGCAGGCCCGGCTGCCGCCCCGCACCGCCCGCCCCCGCTGCCAGGTGACCGGCGAGTAGGAATACGCTGCGACTCGGCCCCGCCCGGGCCGATCCCTGCCCCCGACGCACCTGTGGAGCGCACCGTGACGACCTTCGCCTCGCTCACCGACCTGACCGCCGCGGTCGGCACCGAACTCGGCACCAGCGAGTGGCACACCGTGGACCAGGACCGGGTGAACCTGTTCGCCGAGGCGACCGGCGACCACCAGTGGATCCACGTCGACCCGGAGCGGGCCCGGCAGACGCCGTTCGGCGGGACGATCGTGCACGGCTACCTGACGCTCTCGCTGCTGCCGGTGCTGGCCAAGGAGTGCTACGGCGTGGAGGGGATCGCCATGGCCCTCAACTACGGTTCGGACAAGGTCCGTTTCCCGGCCCCGCTGCCGGTGGGCACGGCGGTCCGGGCGACCGCGGTGCTGGTGTCGGCGGAGGAGGTGCCGGGCGGCGTGCAGGCGGTGGTCCGGTTCACCATCACCAGCGAGGCGAGCGCCAAGCCGCACTGCGTCGCGGAGGCCATCACCCGCTTCTACCCGGTCGGCTGACCCTCCCCGCCTCCCCCACCATCCCCCTCCCCTCCCCCACCCGCTCTGCACGTCCTCTCCACGGACCGCCCCGAACCCCGGGGCGGTCCGTTCTCGTTGATCCGCACGGACCGGCCGCCCCTGCTCGACACGCTGTCCGGCCACCGCCCGGCGCGCCGCTGGTGATTTGCGAGGTTCGCCACCTTTCGGCCGGTAATGTCCCGGTCCGAGGTGCGCCGCCGCGCCGGGGTCCCCGGCGGTCCGGGCGCCGTCCTCCGGCCCGCCGTCGATGCCGCGGGGCGCGCTGCGTCCCGCCGTCCCGGTGCGCCGCCGTTCGGGTGTTCGACCGTGGAGGTACCGTGTCCCGCCCCGTCTCCTGGCTGTTCCGCGCCGGTGAACTGGCCGCCGAGGCCGGGCTCGCGCTGCGCGACGCGAAGCGCTCGTACCGGACGCTCCCCCGGGAGACCTGGCAGCGGATGCGCACCGACGCGTTCGGCGCCGATCCGTCGGGCTGGCGCCTGCACCGGGTGCGCAACTCGCCGCACTTCGTGGACGGCTCCTTCCGCAACCCGGTCGCCACCCGCCGGCTCGCCTACGCGCACACCCCGCTGGCCCTGATGCGCACCAAGCTCGCGGTCGACCCGAGCCGCCGCAGGCCGGCCGCGGCCGTCCCGGTGCACCGCCTGCTGCCGATGGAGCTGGCCGCCCCGGCCGCGTCCGGCCTGCGGCTGACCTGGCTGGGCCACGCCACCGTGCTGGCCGAACTGGACGGGGTCCGGGTGCTGTTCGACCCGGTGTGGAGCGAGCGCTGCTCCCCGTTCGACTGGATCGGCCCCAAGCGCCTGCACCCGGTGCCGCTGCCGCTGGCCGAACTCGGGCCGGTGGACGTGGTGGTGATCTCGCACGACCACTACGACCACCTGGACATGCCGACGGTGCGGACGCTGGCCGCGGGCGACGCGGTCTTCGCGGTCCCGCTGGGCGTCGGCGCGCACCTCGAACACTGGGGCGTCTCGCCGCGCCGGATCGTCGACCTCGACTGGTGGGAGTCCACCGAGCTGGACGGCCTGCGGCTGACCGCCACCCCCGCCCGGCACTACTGCTCGCGCGGGCCCCGGCCGAGCGGCCGGTTCCTCTGGTCGTCCTGGGTGGTGGAGGGCAAGCAGCACCGGCTCTTCCACAGCGGCGACAGCGGCTACTTCCCGGGGTTCGCCGAGATCGGCCGCCGCTTCGGGCCGTTCGACGCGACGATGATGCAGGTCGGCGCGTACTCCGAGCACTGGCCGGAGGTCCACCTGACCCCCGAGGAGGCCGTGCAGGCCCACCGGGACCTGCGCGGCAACGTGCTGCTCCCGATCCACTGGGGCACCTTCGACCTCGCCCCGCACCCGTGGGAGGAGCCCGCCGAGCGCACCGTCGCGGCCGCCCGGGACGCCGGCGTCACCCTGGCCGTGCCCCGCCCGGGCCGCCCCTTCGAGCCCGCCGACCCGCCGACCGCCGGCCCGTGGTGGCGCGCGGTGGCCACCGCCCCCTCCGGCGCGGACCTGCTGCTGCCGCCCGCCGCGGACTCCCCCGTCCCGGACAGCCCGGCCGCCCTCCCGCTACCGGACGCCCCGCTGCACTGAACCACCCGGACGCCCCGCCGCACCGGACCACCCGGACGCCCCGCCGCGCTGGATCACGCCGGCCCGAGCAGTGCCGCCAGGTTGCGGGCCTCCGCGAGCAGCTTGGTGCCGCCCTTGCGGGCGGCGGTGCGGGTCACCGCGTCGATCGGGCCGCGGGCGCCGCTGCGGCGGGCGCAGTCGACGGCGACGGCGACCAGGTCGGCGGCCCCGCGCGGGGGGCTGCCGTCGAGCAGGACGGGGAGCAGCGGGGCCAGCACGCTCCAGGCGAGGCGGGGTGCGGGGTCGGCGAGTTCGGCGAGCGTCGCGGCGAGCCGGTTGGGTTTGACCGCGCCGAGGGCGAGGAGTTCGTGCACCTCCGCGGCCAGCGCCGCCGGGTCGAGCTGCCGCTGGGCGGCGAGCGAGAGCAGGGCGTCGACGGTGGCGGAGCGGTCCTCGGCGTGGCCGGCGCCGAGGCCGTAGGCGAGGGCCTGGTGGACGGCGAAGCCGCAGGGCCCCTCGGCTTCGGCGAGCAGCGGCAGCAGCTGGGGGTGGCCGCGTTCGGGGGTGTCGGCGGCGGACTGGGCGAGCTGGCCGGTGATCCGCAGTGCCAGTTCCTCGCGGTGGTGCGGGAGCAGCGCGGTCCAGCGGGAGTCGGGCGCGGAGTCCTCCACGGCGGAGCGGAGCTGGAAGTCCCGGGACGGGCCGAGCAGCGCCCGGACGGCCTCGGGCGGGCCGGCCGTCGGTTCGACGCCGGGGACGTCCAGGGCGGGTACCGCGAGGAGTTCCAGTGCGGGTCCGGCCGGTTCGGGCTGCTCGGCGTAGCGGCGGAACTCGGCGCACCAGACGCCGGTGGTCCAGGTGCCGGACGGCACCGGGGCTGAGGTGCGCCGGGGCAGTCCGCCGCCGCGCAGCCAGGCCGCCAGCTGCCGTCCGGCGGGCGAGGTGAGCGCCCGGGTGTCCTCGGTGCCGTCGCCGGCCGCGCGCAGCAGGGCCAGCGCGAAGTCCACCGGCCCGGGCCGGACGCCCAGTTCCTGGTAGCGGGCCAGCCGGGCCACCAGTTCCCGGGCGTCCAGGGCGCCGTTGCGCCAGGTCGGGGTGGAGAGCAGGAACGGGACGGGGTCGGCGGCGAGCCGCCAGGCGGTCTCGTGCAGGCGGGCGGCGAGGAACTCGCCGACCGGGCCGCGGAACTCCCAGGAGCTGAACATCCGGCCCCGCCGGGACTGCAGGGCCCGCAGGACGCGCGGCCGGGGGACGGCGCCGGTGGCGGTGCCGGCCAGCACGCCGAGGGTGCGCCACTCGTCCGCGGGCAGGACGGGGGCGAGCGCGGCGGCCAGCGCGTCCCGGTCGGCCCAGACCTGGCGGGCCAGGCCGTCCAGGACGCGTTCGAAGGACACACTCTCCTCGGGGGCGGCCAGCGCGGCGGCCAGTTCCTCGGCGAGCTCGGCGGGGGTGGCGAGCGGCGCGGGCACCGGGACCCGCCGGGGCGGCTCGGGCAGCCGGTCGGCGTCCTGCGCGGCGGCGGCCGGCGGCACGTCGACGCCCAGCAGTTCGGCGGCCGTCCGGGCGTGCGCGGGGTCGAGCAGCAGGGCCGCCGCCCGCAGTTCGGTCAGCAACTCGCCTTCCTCCGAGGCGACATGACGCTTCAGCAGTTTCAGTGCCTGTCCCTGCAGCTGCCGGTCCGGGTGTCCGAGGCAGTCGGCGGCGGCCCGCAGCGCGAGCTCCGCCCGGCCGTCCGCGGCGACCCGTTCCAGCCAGCCCAGTTGGGCCCGCACCAGCTTCTTCTCGGGGCGGGCCAGCAGCACCCCGGACGCCTCCGCGACCTCCTCGGCCGTCAGCCGGCCCGCGCCGTCCAGGGCGGCCAGCGCCTCCTGGGCGTACCCGGCGACGGTCGAGGGGCCGTCCAGCAGGGCCAGCAGGGCCCGCCGGTTGTCGGCGAGCTCGTCCGGGCCGGGGGCCAGCGCGCGCAGCGCCTCCAGGTAGGTGCGCAGTTCGCCGGGGGCGCCGCCGCGCACCAGCCGGGCGAAGCCGCGGCCGAGCAGGGCGGTGCGGTCGACGGTGCCCTCGGCGGCGAGCCGGGCCAGCACGGCGGGCCAGCGCTGGGCGGGGTCCCCGGCGCTCCAGGGGCCGGACAGGTGCGCGGCGGTGTCGGCGTCGAAGACCAGCGGGGCGAGGACGGGCGCGAAGGCGTCGGCGCTCAGCCGGGCGTACAGGTCGGGGCCGGGCGGGAGCAGCCGCAGCCACGGGCGGGGTTCGGGGCGGCCGCGGTCGCGCATCCACCCGGCGACGAAGTCGGGTTCGGCGGGCGGCGGGGTGTCGCTGCGGCGCAGCAGGTGCTCGGCGATCTCGTAGGGGACGGTGCTGCCCCAGCCGGTGCGGTCGGCGGGGCGGCGGGCCAGCCGGAGGGCGACCTCGCGCTGCCAGGGGGCGGGCCGGTCGTCCAGCAGGGCGACCAGCGGGGGCTGGGCCCAGTACCGGACGTCGAACTCGCGGCCGCCGATCCAGTCGGCGGCGCCGGAGGGGGCGGTGTGGCAGACCGCTCCGGCGACCAGCAGCGCGGTGGTGGCGCCGCCGCGGGAGTGGCTGCTGTCGCGCAGCTCGCGGCGCAGCCGCCTGAGCCGGGGCAGCGCGGCCCGGCGCCGGGCGTCCGGCAGCGCCGTGACCAGGGCGGCGACGTCGGCGAACCGCGCCTCCCGGACCGCCGCCGCCAGCTCCTCCGCGAAGTCGGCGGGCTCGGCGGGCACTGCGGGCACTGCGGGCACTGCGGACGCCACGGGCGCTGCGGGCGTTGCAAGCGCTGCGGACTCGACGGGTTCGGTGCTCACCGCTGCTCCTCCCCCGCGGTGATCCGCACCGCGAGCACGTGGCTGCACGGTCCGCGGCCGCCGCGGTGGCGGGCCCACCAGCGGCAGGTGCAGCCGAGCGCGGTGCCGTCGGCGCCGACCCGGACGTGGTGGGCGTGGTCGCCGACGGTGACCACCCGGACGTCGCCGGAGACCGGGCCGACGGCGTCGGCGGCGAGCAGGGCGCGGGCGGTGCGCAGCCGGGGGTTGCGGTCCTCGGCCCGGCCGTCCTGGTAGGGCAGTCGGCGGTGGAAGTGGGCGGCGTCGGCGAGGTCGTAGCCGAGTTGGCCGGCGGTGGCGAGGTGGGCGAGGGCGGTGCGGACCTGTCCGGGGGTCAGGCCGGAGTCCTCGGCGAGGTCGGCGGGGTCGATCCGGGGTTCCCAGGCGAGCAGCGCGGCCAGGGTGTCGACGTGCCCGGCGGGGGCGTCCTGGGCGAGGACGTCGAGCAGGCCGCCCTCGCCGGAGAAGCCGCGGGAGCTGTCGGGCGACAGGGTGAGGGTGATCCGGCCGCCGGGGAGGGCGAGTTCCCAGGCGGAGGCGGTGGGTCCGGCGGGGGTGCCGGGCGGGGCGTAGACGCGCAGGGCGGTGGCGTGGCGCAGCATCGGGCGCAGGGCGGTGAGGCGTTCGGGGCCGGGCAGGCAGACCGCGCCGGGGCCGGGGCGGGAGGTGGGGCGCAGGCCGGTCCCGGCCGGGACGACCCAGCGGACGGCGCCGCGGCCGACGGTGGGCAGGGTGCGCAGGAAGCGGACGGCTTCGGCGGCGGGGAGCTGGGCGCGCAGGTCGAAGCGGGCGGTGAGCACCTGGGTCTCGGCGAAGCCCTTGAGCCAGCGGTCGGGCAGCGGGACCTTGCGTTCGACCAGGGTGTCGGGGCCGACGGCGACGGCGAGTTCCCCGGCGCCGACGGCGAGTTCGAGGCGCTGGCCGGGGGTGCGGAGCCGGAGCGCCTCGCGCAGCGGGGCGTTGACGTCGACGTTGGTGGTGCCGTGGCCGGTGGCGGCGCCGTCGAGCCCTTCGGGCAGGACGTCGAGCCGGGCGTGCACGCCGCCGCAGCCGGAGAAGGACTCGAAGCGCAGCCGGTCGCCGTCGGCGGTGACCACGGGGTCGAGCGAGGCGGCGCCGACGGGGCGGTGGTAGCGGGCGGCGGCCACGTCGGCGACGGCGAGCAGGGCGGCCGCGGCGGCGTCGGGGTGGCGCAGCGCGCCGTCGAAGAACCGGGGGTGGTCGGCCTCGCCGTGCGGGGTGGCGCCGCCGCTGGTGGCGAGGTCCAGCCGGCGGGGGCGGAGCGCGGAGGGCTGCAGGTAGCGCAGGGCGTGAACGGCCGTGGTCATGGTCGGAACGCTAACCGCCGCCGCCGACACGGCCGGCGTCCCGGACCGGCCCGCACACCCTGCCCGCGCACCCGCCTGCACATCTGCCCGCGCACCCGCCCGCGCACCCGCCCGCGACCGGCACGTGACCGGCACGTGACCGGCACCACAGACTCCGGCCACTGCAACGTGTTCTAGCATGATCCGGGTGACCGCCCCCGCCGCCCCGACGCCCGATCCCGCCGCGGAACTGCACTCCTTCGCCGAACTGCTCGGCATCGAGCAGCTGGAGGAGAACCTGTTCCGGGGCCACTGCCACGCGGGCGCGCCGCTGCGCGCGTTCGGCGGCCAGGTCGCGGCGCAGGCGCTCACCGCGGCCGGCCGCACGGTGGAGCCGGCCCGCCGGGTGCACAGCCTGCACGGCTACTTCCTGCGGCCGGGCGACCCGCGCCGCCCGATCGTCTACCAGGTGGACCGGGCCCGGGACGGCGGCTCGTACGCGACCCGGCGGGTGACGGCGGTCCAGCGCGGCGAGGTGATCTTCACCATGTCGGCGTCGTTCAAGCGCCCGGAGGCGGCGGGCGACCGGCAGCGCACCATGCCGCCGGTGCCGGGCCCGGAGGAGCTGCCGGACCCGTACCTGGCCTGGCAGCGGGACGCCCCGGAGGAGTACGCGGGCGCGACGGTCTTCCGGGCCCTGCGGATGCGCTTCGTCCCGGCCGGGGCGCCCGGCCTGCCGCCGGAACTGCCGGGCGTCCCGCAGCAGTTCGTCTGGCTGCGGACCGGCAGCCCGCTGCCGGGGGACGATCCGCTGCTGCAGGTCTGCGCGTTGACGTACCTGTCCGACCTGACGCTGGCCTCGACCACGGCGCTGCACCTGCAGCCGCACCGGGTGCACCGGGTCGAGGAGCCCCGGGTGGCGCTGGCCTCGCTGGACCACGCGATGTGGTTCCACCGCCCGTTCCGCGCCGACGAGTGGCTGCTGTTCGCGCAGCGCAGCCCGTCCGCGTCGGACGGCCGGGGCCTGGCGATGGGTGAGTTCTACGACCGGGACGGGGTGCTGGTGGCCTCCGCCGTCCAGGAGACCCTGCTGCGCGAACTGCGCCCGCGCCCCGCGCGCTGAACCCGCCCGCTGAACCCGCGCGCCGGTCCCCCGCCACCGTCATCCACCGGTGACCCGTTGCGTCATACCGCCGCGGGGGGCCGCCCCGTATCATGGTTCGGGTGACCAAGGTTGACCTGTCACCTCGTCCGGTGGAGGCGATGTCCCCCCGTCAGCTCGAACGCCGCGGCTCCCTCCTGTCCGCCGCCCTGGCCCTGGTGACCGAGATCGGCGTGGAGCGGCTCCAGATGAAACAGGTGTCGGAGCGTTCGGGCGTGGCCCTCGGGACCGCCTACCGGTACTTCTCGTCGAAGGACCACCTGCTCGCCGCCGCGATAGCGGACTGGCACCGGCTGCTGCTCGCCGACCTGGTCGGCGAGGCGGGGGCGGGGCGCAGTGCCTCGCCGACCGAGCGGGCGGTGCGGTTCGTGCGGCGGGGGATGCGGGCGTACCAGCGGCAGCCGGAGCTGGCCCGGTTGCGGGTGGCGGTGGCGACGTCGACGGACCCGTTCGCCAGTGAGGCGCTGCAGGGCCTGGCCCGGGCGGACCGGGCGGCGCTGGGGGCGGTGATCCCGGAGGTCCCGCCGGCCTCCGGGGAGCTGGTGCGGCACATGGTGGGGCACGCCTGGCAGGGCGAGTTGACGGCCTGGGTGACCGGGCGGACCACGCTGGACGACGCCCGCACCCGGCTGGAGGAGATGGTCCGGCTGGTGCTGACGCCGTACGAGCCGCCGCCGCTGCCGGCCTGAGCCGCCGTCCGCGGCACCGCGGCGCCCCGGCGTGCCGCGCCGGCCCGCGGGCCCCGCTGTGGACATAGTGCCTGATATGTCCACCTCTGCTGAGCCCCCGACGGACCGTCAGCCCACCGCGCCGGACGCCGGCGCCTTCCCGCTGGACCGGGTGGTGTTCGGGGTCGGCGCGGCCGCCGTGCTGGCGGTGGTGGCCTGGGGGGTGTTCGCGGAGGACTCGCTGGGCCGGGCCTCGGACCGCGCGCTGGCCTGGGTGCTGCACAACTTCGGCTGGCTGTTCGTGGTCGCCGCGGACGTGTTCCTGCTGCTCGCGGTGGTGCTGGCGGTCAGCCGGTTCGGCCGGATCCCGCTGGGCCGGGACGGCGAGGAGCCGGAGTTCTCCACGCTGGCCTGGGTGGCGATGATGTTCTCCGCGGGCATGGGCATCGGCCTGCTGTTCTACGGCGTCGGCGAGCCGCTGCAGCTGTACGCGCAGCCGCAGCCGGGCTCCGGCGTCGAGGCGCAGACCCCGGCGGCGGCGCAGCGGGCGCTGGAGTTCTCGCTGTTCCACTGGACGCTGCACCCGTGGGCGATCTACGCGGTGGGCGGCCTGGCGCTGGCGTACACCACCTTCCGCAAGGGCCGGGGCAACCGGATGTCGGCGGCGTTCGTGCCGCTGATCGGCGAGCGCGGGGCGAACGGCTGGAAGGGGCGGCTGATCGACCTGCTCTCGGTGTTCGCCACCGTGTTCGGCTCGGCGACCAGCCTGGGCCTGGGCGCGATCCAGGTGGCGGGCGGCCTGGGCTACGTCACGGACATCCGGGCCACCGAGGGCGTCGAGCTGGTGGTGATCGCGGCGCTGGGCAGCGCGTTCGTGCTGTCGGCGATGTCGGGCGTGCACCGGGGCGTGAAGTGGCTGTCGACCACCAGCGTGGTGCTGGCCTGCGTGCTGATGCTGTTCGTGTTCCTGGTCGGCCCGACGGTCTTCGTGCTGGACGCGCTGCCCTCGACGGTCGGCGGCTACCTGTCCGACCTGGCGGTGCTGGCCACCCAGACCGGGGCGTTCACCGACGAGGACTGGCTGGGCTCCTGGACGATCTTCTACTGGGCGTGGTGGCTGTCCTGGGCGCCGTTCGTCGGGACCTTCATCGCCCGGATCTCCCGGGGCCGGACGGTCCGTCAGTTCCTGGTCGGCGTGCTGCTGGTGCCCAGCGGGGCGACCGCGGTGTGGTTCGTGGTGATGGGCAGCTCGGCGATCCGGCTGCAGTCCACCGGCGCGGCCGACCTGGTCGCCACCATCCCGCGCGGCGCGGACGCCGGGCTGTTCGAGATGCTGGAGGCGCTGCCGCTGGGCGCGGTGACCAGCGTGGTGGCGGTGCTGCTGGTGATGCTGTACTTCATCACCTCCGCCGACTCGGCCTCCCTGGTGCTGGGTTCGCTGTCCTCCGGCGGCGCCCTGCACCCGCGCACCTGGCTGGTGGTGGTGTGGGGCGTGCTGATGGCGGGCGTGGCCGCCGCGCTGCTGCTGGCGGGCGGGCTGACGGCGCTGCAGAACGCCACCATCCTGGTGGCGCTGCCGTTCGTGCTGGTCATGCTGGGGCTCTGCCTGGCCCTGGTGCGCGAGCTGCGCACCGACCCGGCGGCGGGCGCCCCGCGGTTCCGTCCGGTGCACGGCCTGCGCGACGCGGTCGGCGCGAGCGTCGGCGAGGAATACCCCGAGCGGTCTCGCCCGCAGGAGTGAACCCGCCCCGGGGCCGCCGCCCCCGCCGCGCCCCGGCGCCCCGTGCGGCGCCTGGCCGCGGTGCCAACTCCCGGACCTTTACCAAGAGTTCGTAATGGCCACCACCGCCCGTCGGCGGTGGCACCCTGGTCCGCGTCGGACCCGGACCGGACGCCGGGCGCGGACGGCCGTCATCCGCCCGCGCCCGCCGCCGACCCTCCGGAGGTCCTTTCTCCCTCCGTCCCGAAAGCCGAAGCACCACCCGATGCCCCGCTCCCCGCGCCCGCTCTGCGTCCGCCTCGACCGCGCGCTGCGCCGCCGCCTGGCCGCCGCCACCCTCGCCGCCTGCCTGCTGGGCGGGCTGCTGCCCGGCACCGCGGGGGCGGTCCGGCACTGCCGGACCGGGCTGCCGCCCGGCGTGACGGTGCCGATGCTGATGCTGGTCGCGGCGATGTTCATCGGCGGGTTCGAGACCCGGGCGGCGGACGTCGGCCGGGCCCTGCTGCGGCCCGGCCTGCTGCTGGCGGGGCTGGGCGTGGCGCTGCTGCTGCGCACCCTGGTGCTGCTCGGCGCCGAACGGGCCGCCGCGGGCTGCTGGCCGGACGGCCGGGAGGCCCGCTGGCTGGTGGTCGGGCTGGCGCTGACGGCCGCCATGCCGGTCGCGGGGGCCGCCCAGACCTGGGGGGCCCGGGCCGGCGGCGACGCCCCGCTGGGCCTGGGCCTGGTGCTCGGCACCACCCTGCTCAGCCCGCTCACCACCCCGCTCGAACTCGCCCTCGCCGAGGGCCCGGAGGGCGACGGCCCCGGCCGCGTCCTGGACGCCCTGGCCCGCTCGGACGCCACCTGCCGCTTCATGGTGCTGTGGGTCGTCCTGCCGTGCGTGGCCGGGCTGCTGGCCCGCCGCGCCACCCGCCGGGCGCTGCGCGGCCGGCTGCGGGCCGCCCTGCTGCCCCGGCTGCGGCTGGCCGGGCTGCTCAACGCGCTCGCCCTGACCTACCTGAACGCGGCCGGGGTGGCCCGGCAGATCGCCCTGCGCCCCGAACCCCGGCTGGTCGCGGCCGCGGCGGCCTGCGGGGTGCTGGTCTGCGCCGGGCCGTTCCTGGCCGCCTGGCTGGCCGTCCACCGCTCCCGCACCGCCCCGGCGGCCCGCACCACGCTCACCCTCGCCTCCGGCCTGAACAACACCAGCGCGGCGGCCGGGCTGGCCGGCGCCCAGTTCGGCGGGCACCCGGCCGTCCTGCTGCCGATCTTCTTCTACGGGGCGGCCCAGCAGGTGCTGGCCGCCCTGCTGCCCGGGCTGCTGCGCGCCTTCCCGATCAGCCGTTCGACCTGCGCGGATGCGGGAGCGGCGGTTCCGACGCCGAGAGCCCTTCCAGACTTCACCCGCGTTTCGTGACCGCGTAACACCCCGCTGCCAGGCTCGGCACCATGAACGCCCGCACCGTCCCGTCGGCCCAGGATCCGCGCTTCCCGCTGCCCCGCCGCCACCGCCGCCTGCTCGCCTGCGCCGCCGTCGCGGCCTCCGTCGCCCTGGGCTCGCTCGGCGTCGGCGCCACCGTGGAGACCGTCCGGCACCAGGACCCGACCACGCAGGCGGCCCCGGCCGGGCGCTGAGCCGAACGGGTGGTGGACCCCGGACGGCCGTCCGATACTGGGGCTGACCGGCCCGAAGGGAGTCCCGCCATGGAGACCGGCACCGTCAAGTGGTTCAACCCCGACCACGGCTACGGCTACATCACCCCCGACACCGGCGGCCCGGACGTCGCCGTCTACTACGACTCGGTCCTCGCCGACACCGACGCCCACCGCTACCTCCACCAGGGCCAGCGCGTCCGCTACGACGAGAAACTCGAAGAGTTCCGCCCCGTGGCCGAACACGTCACCCCGCTCACCCCCTGACCCGGACGCCCCTCACACCACCTGCCGATCCCTCCCCCGCCCCGCCGCCGGGCAGGAGTGACGCCCTCCCCACCAGCCACACCCACCTACCTCCCCCTTCACATCACACCACCTGCCGGTCCCGCCCCCGCCCCGCCGCCGGAACGGTCGCCGGGCGGGAGTGGCGGCCGGTGCCCGTCGGGGGTTCGGGTTCGGCGCGCGGGGCGTAGCGGGCGGCGGGGGCGAGCAGCAGCCAGGTGCGGCCGGCCGGGGCGGCCAGGCCCATGCGGTGGAGCAGGTCGAGCGCGTCGCGGCGGAAGGCGGCGAGGTCGGCGAGGTAGCCCGCGTCCCAGCCGGCGCTCATCCCGTAGTCGTCGGTGATGTCGCCGAGGGTGCCGTCGATCAGCGCGTCGGGGACCAGGACGGCGGGCGGGGCGTTCTCTGCGGCGGCCGGGCGGAGGTCCTCGACCAGGCGTTCGGCGAGCAGCAGGGCGGCCTGGGCGAGGGTGCCGGGGCCGGGGAGGGCGAGGTCGGTGAGTTCGTCGGCGGGGTCGAACAGGGCGACGCCCTCGGCCCGGATCTCGGCGGTGAGGCCGAGGAAGTCGGCGAACCGTTCCGTCTCGGCGGGGGCGGCGGCCAGCAGGTGGGCGCGTTCGGCGGGGGCGAGGTCGTCGTAGCGGACGACGGGGGTCTCGGCGAGCAGCCGGCGGACGGCGACCTGCGGTCCGGCGGCGGGCAGCGGAGGTGCGGTGAGCAGGTCGGCGGCGAGTTCGGCGGGCAGCCGCCACTCGTCGAGCAGGGCGCGGACGGGGGCGGGGGCGGGGCCGCCGGCCAGGGCGCGGGCGAGGGCGGCGTACCCGGCGGGGTCGAGGCCGGCCAGCGGGCGGCCGGGCAGCGGGGCCTTGTGCAGGCGGGCGTGGGCGGGGCCGAGGGTGAGGCGGTAGCCGAGCAGGGTGTGGAAGTGTTCGGCGAGCGGTTCGGCGTGACGCCGGATCAGGGCGAGTGCGGCGCCGTGCGGCCCGTCGGCGGTGACCAGCGGGTGGGCCATCAGCAGCCGGGCGGCGGTGCGCAGTTCGGTGGTGGCGGCGGGGTCGCCGGTGGCGGCGGGGCGTTCGGGTTTGCGGTGCCGGCCGCCGCCGGTGGGGCGGGTGCCGGCCTGGGCGGGTGCTTCGCGGCGTATCCGGCGGTAGCCGAGGGGGCGGAACAGCGGGGAGGTGCTGTGGTGGACGGTGGGGCCGTGCCACCAGCTGGTGCCGGGTGCGGGTTCGGCCTGCTGGGGTGCGCCGCCGAGGTGCCGGGCCCCGTAGGCGCCGAACACCCGGCTGGCCAGCAGGTCGGCCTCGGCGGGTTCGGCGGCGGCGAACCGGGCGGCCAACTCCTGGGCGGCGGCGGCCGGTTCGGCTGCTGACGGCCCGTCCGGCCGGCGGACCGGCCGGGTCTGCGGGCGGCCGTCCTCGGGTGTGCCGGGGCGTGCCTGGGTGGCGAGCCGTCCTGCCCCGCCCGCGCGCCGCGTCCCCGTCCCGCCGGCCGCCGCGGCGGCGCCGGCGGCTGCTTCGTGCCGCTCCATGTCGGTGCCAAGCCTAGACGCCGGACCGACCGCTACGCGCCGGTAACAACCTCTTCCGCTGGTCGCCGCCGTCCCCTAGGGTTCCGGACATGCCACACCTGCCCGATGTCGTGCTCTGGTCGATACCGGCCTTCGTGCTGCTCACCGTCCTGGAGGTCGTCTCGTACCGGTTCCATCCGGACGAGGACGAGCAGGGCTACGCCGTGAAGGACACCGCGACGAGCCTGACCATGGGTCTGGGCTCGCTGCTGTTCGACGCGGGCTGGAAGATCCCGATCGTGGCGATCTACTCGTACCTCTACGAGTTGACGCCGCTGCGGGTGCCGGTGCTGTGGTGGACGGTGCCGCTGATGCTGCTCGCCCAGGACTTCTTCTACTACTGGTCGCACCGCGGCCACCACGTGATCCGGGTCCTGTGGGCCTGCCACGTGGTGCACCACTCCAGCCGGCACTACAACCTGTCGACCGCGCTGCGCCAGCCCTGGACCTCGGCCACCAGCTGGGTGTTCTTCGTGCCGATGGTGCTGGCGGGCGTGCACCCGGCGGCGCTGGCGTTCTGCTCCTCGGCGAACCTGGTGTACCAGTTCTGGATCCACACCGAGCGGATCGGCCGGCTCCCCCGCCCGGTCGAGTACGTCTTCAACACCCCCTCGCACCACCGGGTGCACCACGCCTCGCAGGGCGGCTACCTGGACCGCAACTTCGGCGGCATCCTGATCGTCTTCGACCGGCTGTTCGGCTCCTTCGCGGCGGAGGCCGAGCGCCCGGTGTACGGCCTGACCAAGAACATCGGCACCTTCAACCCGCTGCGGGTCGCCACCCACGAGTACGCCTCGATCGCCCGGGACGTCCGCGCCGCGACGTCCTGGGGCGACCGGCTGCGCCACCTGGCCAAGGGCCCGGGCTGGCAGCCCGCGCCGCGTACCGAGCCCACCGCCCCCGCCGCCGGACCGGAGAGTGCCGCCGCATGACCCCCGCCCGCACCCCGCGCACCGCGCGGGCCCTGCTGACCGCCTTCGCCGCCGTCTCGGTGGCGCACCTGCTGGCGATCGCCGTCCACCTGCCGCCCCTGCAGTACGCCACCAAGCCGCTGCTGATGCCGCTGCTGGCGGCCTGGGTGTGGGCGGCCGCGCGGCCCGGCACGCCGCGGCTGCTGGTGCCGGCGCTGCTGTTCGGCGCGGGCGGCGACATCCTGCTGGAGGTCGGCGGGACGGTGGCGTTCCTGGCCGGGATGGGCTCGTTCGCGGCCGGCCACGCCTGCTACGTGACGATGTTCGTCAAGCTGAGCACCGCCGCCGACCGCCGCCGGACCTCGCTGGTGGCGGGCTGCTACGCGGCGCTCTGGGCGGTGCTGGTCTTCCGGCTCTGGCCGGACCTGGACGCCGGGATGCGGATCCCGGTCGCGCTCTACAGCCTGCTGCTGACCGCCACCGCGGCGACCGCCGCCCGGATCAACCGGTGGGCCGGGCTGGGCGGGGCGCTGTTCCTGCTCTCCGACACCCTGATCGCCACCGACCTGGCGGGCTGGCGGCACCTGCCCGCGCACAGCTTCCTGATCATGCTGACGTACATCGCCGGCCAGTACCTGCTGACCGTCGGGACGCTGCGCCGCGCCGCCGCCTGAACGCGCGGGAAGGGCGGCACCCGTGACGGGTGCCGCCCTTCCTGCTGCCGCCGACCGCGGGGGACGCGCGGCCGGCCGGGTACGGCGGGCGCGTACCGGGGGCCGGCTCAGGAGGCCCGGCCGGAGGCCGCGCCGCGGCGGCGCAGCAGCCAGAACCCGCCGATGCCGGCGGCGACCAGCCCGGCGCCGACGGCCAGCCGGGTGCCGTCCACGCCGACCGAGCCGCCCAGGCCGGTCTCCACCCCGCCGTGCGGGAGCCGGGCGCCCTCCCAGACGCCGGCCCCGGCGGCCGCGCCGCTGCTGGCGGTGGAGGCGGCCGCGATGGCGACCGCGCCGACGAAGCCGTCGCCGTTGGGGCACTTGCCGTCGATGCCCCAGGACGAGTCGGTGGTGGTGCGCTTGGCGGCGGCCGCGGCCATCTCCTGCTCGGAGATGACGGTGGCGCTGCCCGAGTACTTGCCGTCGGGGCCGACGCGGAGCGTGGTGGACCCGCCGGCGAAGGCCAGCGAGGTCGCGGTGACGGTCTTCTCCGTGCTGCTCGCGCACGTGACACTGACCGCGACCGACTGACCGGGCTGGGCCTGCGCGGGAGAGACCCAGGCGGGTTCGCTGCCCTTCGCGGACGCGGGGGCGGTGCCGGCCAGGCCGAGCAGGACGGTGGTGCCGAGCAGTGCGGCGGCGGCGGTGCGCGTCGGGCGCATGCCGTACCTCCAGGGGGTCGGGGTGGGGGCAGCGGACGGGTGACCGGTCCGCTACTCCTGGTTGCCGCCCACGCTAGGCAGTGCCGCCCGGCCCGGCGAACCCGTACGGCCGTTCGAGGCCGCCCGGGCCGGTCGGCGCGGCAGGCGCTCCGGGCCCGAACGACCTCGTGCCTGACGCGGCACTCGTGGGCGGCTACTCGTTGCGGGCGGTCTCCGGCCCGGTGATCCGGCGCAGCAGCGGCAGGGTCGCGCCGATGACCGCCAGTGCGGCGGTGAGCCCGGCGGCGACCGTCAGGTAGTAGGCCGCGCCGAGGGCGTGCAGCGTGTACTTGAGCTGCGAGCGCAGGAACAGGTCGGCGGCCAGCAGTCCGACGCCGATCGCCACCGCCGAGACCGCCAGCAGCGGGACGGCGGACTCCATCAGCACCACCCGGCGCAGCATCGACAGCGGCACCCCGGTCAGCCGCAGCAGGCTGAACGGCCGCTTGCGCTCGCCGAGCGCGGCGGCGGCGCTGACCGCCAGGCTGCAGCCCGCGATCGGGAAGGTCGCCAGGATCACCACGTTCGCCAGCTGCTGGTAGCCCTTCAGCTCGCTGCCGGACAGCTTCATCCCCTCCGCCAGGGTCAGCGCCTGCCGGGTCGCCGGGTAGGCGGCGTCCACCATGGTGCGGGCCCGCTCGACGGCGGCCTGCGAGCCGTCGGTGCCGACCACCACCTTCACCACCGGGAGCGCCGCGGCCTGCTCGGCGGTGTACGGGGCGGCGGGCCACGCGACGGCGGAGTAGTCGCGGAAGCCGGCCCAGACGTACGCCACGTACGCGGTCGCCGCGCCGGGCGCGCAGTGGCCGAAGACCTGGACGGCCTCCAGTTGCCGGCAGTCCACCGTCTGGGCGGCCTCGGTCTCCCCGCCGGCGTCGATCGGCACCACCTTGCCGATCGGGTGCACCGGCAGCACGCCGCGCACGCCCGGGACCGCGAGCAGGGCGTCGAGCAGTTCGGGCGGCACGGGCCGGCCGGTGCTCTTGACCTGCCCGTCCGGGGTGTAGCCGCCGCCGAGGTCGTTGACCAGCACGTTGTCGTACTGCCGGCCGCCCTCGGGGCGTCCGCGTTCGGCGGTCATCGTGGTGATGATCCCGACCGTCGCGGTCATCACCAGCAGGGCCAGCACCAGGCCGCTGACGGCGCGGAACCCGGCGGTCGGGTTGTCGGCGAGCCGGCGCACCGCGAGCAGGGTGGCCGGGCGCTGGGTGCGCCGGGCCAGCAGGGCGGCCACCTGTCCGGTCAGCCAGGGGCCGGAGAGCACCAGGCCCAGCATGATCAGGCCGAACGCGGAGAGGTAGCCGCGGGTCTGGCCCTCGACCGAGGACGGGTGCCAGACCAGGAAGGCCGCCAGTTCGACCAGTCCGGCCAGCAGCGGCAGCACCCGCCAGGGGCGGGGCGGCTTCGGGGTGACCCGGCGGCTGACCCCGAGCGGGGAGATCCGCACCCGGCGCAGCGCGATCCGGGCGGCCGCGGCCGCGGCCAGCGGGACGCCCAGGGCGACGGCGGCGACCTGCAGCGGCGTCAGGGTGAGGTCGGAGGTGAAGAACCGGTCGCCGGTCAGCGACATCCCGGCGACCTGGCCGCGCACCGCGAGGAAGGGCAGGAAGCCGAGCAGCATGCCGACGGCGGCCGCGGCGGTGGCCTCGACGGCGGAGACCACCGAGACCTGCCGGGGCGTCGCGCCGACCAGCCGCATCGCGGCGAAGCGGCGTTCGCGCTGGGTGGCGGTCAGCCGGGTCGCGGTGCCGATCAGGATCAGCACCGGGAAGACCAGCGCGCCGGTGGCGACGGTGAGGATCAGCGCGGTGCCGTTGGACTTGATGCCGACCACGCAGTCGTCGCACCGGTCGGGCGAGGTGGCGGCGATCCGGTCGACCAGGGCGGCGTCCGGGAGTTCGCGCAGCGCCTGCGGGGTCCGGCCGACCAGGGCGACCAGGCTGTCGGGGGCGGGCAGCGCGTCCTTGCCGAGGATGCCGATCCGGTGGCCGCCGAAGCGGTCGCCGAGCTGTTCGGAGGGCGTGGCGTCGACCAGCCGGGCCAGGGCGGGCGACAGGTAGTACTCGCCGTCGGCGGGCATCCGGTCCACGCCGGGCGCGAGCGCGGCGGCGGTGCCGGTGAGGGCGACGTCGACCCGGCCGATCTCCCGGCCCTGGAAGGTGTCGCGCCGGGTCAGCCACCACATCGGGGCCTTCCCGTCCGCGCCCGCCCCCGCCGCCGCCTCCCGATCGGTGGCGGGGGAACCGGCGGCGGTCCGGCCGTCGGCCGTGAAGCCGGTGTTGAACCAGGCGTAGCGGTCGTTCTGGGCGTGCACGGCGTTGACGGCCGCGAGGGTGGTGAGCAGCAGTCCGACGCCGATGGCGACGGCGGCGGCGGTGACCAGCAGGCGCAGCAGTGCTTCGCGGCCGCCGCTGACGGCGAGGCGCAGGCCGAGGCGGATCATCCGGCGGCCCGTCCGCTCAGCGAGGTGGCGCGGCCGTCGCGGACGATGGCCTCGCGGTCGGCGTAGGCGGCGATCCGGGCCTCGTGGGTGACCAGGACGACGGTGGTGCCCTGGGCGCGCGCGGAGTCGACCAGCAGGTCCATCACGTGTTCGCCGGTGAGCGAGTCGAGCGCGCCGGTGGGTTCGTCGGCGAACAGCACGCGCGGCTCGGCGACCAGGCCGCGGGCCAGCGCGACGCGCTGGGCCTGGCCGCCGGAGAGCTCGCCGGAGCGGCGGCCCTCCAGCCCGTCCAGGCCGAGCCTGGGGAACCAGCCGCGGGCCCGGGCCAGGGCGTCGGCGCGCTTGGCGCCGCCGAGCAGCAGCGGCAGGGCGACGTTCTCCTCGGCGGTCAACTCCGGTACCAGCTGGCCGAACTGGAAGACGAAGCCGAAGCTGTCGCGGCGCAGCGCGCTGCGCTCCTGCTCGCCGAGGCCGTCGATCCGGCGGCCGTCGAAGTGGATCTCGCCGCCGTCGGGGGCGAGGATGCCGGCCAGGCAGTGCAGCAGGGTGGACTTGCCGGAGCCGGAGGGGCCCATCACGGCGAGGATCTCGCCGGGGTCGACGGCGAGGTCGGCGCCGCGCAGGGCCGGGGTCTCGCCGAAGGAGAGGGTGACGGCGCGGGCTTCGATCAGGGGTGCGGTCATCGGGAGTTCACCTCTGCGGCGAGGGCGTCGAGTCGGGCGGCGGTCAGGTCGATCCAGCGCAGGTCGGACTCCAGGTGGAACAGGCCGTGGTCGGCGAGCAGGGCGTCGACCAGGCTGCCGGAGCGCTTGACCTCGGTGAGTTCGCGCATCCGCCGCAGGTGGGCGGCGCGCTGGGTGTCGAGGTAGTGCTCGGCGTCGCGGCCGAGCATCAGGGCGAGCACGACCTTGCTGAACAGCACGGTCTGCAGGTGGGGTTCGGCGGCGACCGGTTCGCGCAGCCAGTCCTCGAACTCGGTGGCCCCCGCTTCGGTGATCACGTACCGCTTGCGGTCCGGCCCGTCGCCGGCCTCGGGGTCGCCGACCACCACCTTCCCGTCCCGGGCCAGGCGCCCGAGGGTCGCGTAGACCTGTCCGAAGGGCAGCGGCTTCCCGCGCCCGAAGAAGGCGTCGTAGTCGCGCTTGAGGTCGTAGCCGTGGCTGGGCTCGCGTTCGAGGAGCCCGAGCAGGGTGAGGGGAACGCTCATGATCGGATCGTACGCCGGGCGTACACTCCACGTCTATACACTCGGAGAATACTCGGGCAGAAAAGCCCCTGACCTGCGAATTCTCCAGGGGGGTAGGGCGGGCCGCCGGGTGGCCCGCCCCTGACGGGACCTCAGAGGTCGAGGTCGACCACCACCGGGGCGTGGTCCGAGGTGCCCTTGCCCTTGCGGGCCTCGCGGTCGACGTAGGTGTCGGTGACGGCGTCCGCGAAGGGCTTGTTGGCGTACGTCAGGTCGATCCGCATGCCGCGGTTCTTCGGGAAGGCCAGCGCCCGGTAGTCCCAGAAGGTGTAGGGGCGGTCGTACTTGAGGGCGCGCGGGACGACGTCCTGCAGGCCGGCCTCCTGGAGCGCGGCGAGGGTGTCGCGCTCGGGGGCGGTGACGTGGGTGAGGCCCTCGAAGGCGGCGAGGTCGTAGACGTCCTCGTCGGTGGGGGCGACGTTGAAGTCGCCGAGCACCGCGAACGGGCGCTCCCCCGCCGCGTCCTGCCGGACGGCGTCGCGCAGCGCGGCCATCCACTCCAGCTTGTAGCGGTAGTGCGCGTGGCCGACCTCGCGGCCGTTGGGCACGTACACCGACCAGACCCGGACCGGGCCGCAGGTCGCGGCGACGGCGCGCGGCTCGACCACCGGCAGCAGCGCGTCCTCGGCGAGGTAGCCGGGCTGGCCGGGCAGGTCGCGGACCACGTCCTCCAGGCCGATCCTCGACAGCAGGGCCACGCCGTTCCACCGGCCGTCGCCGTGTGCGGCGGAGGCATAACCCAGCTCGGCGACCGCCTCGGCGGGGAACGCGTCGGCGGCGCACTTGAGCTCCTGCAGGCACAGCACGTCCGGCTGGGCGGACTCCAGCCACTCCAGCAGCTTGGGCAGCCGGGCGGTGACGGAGTTGATGTTCCAGGTGGCGATGCGGACGGTCACGGCGGCCTTCCCTCGGCGGTGCGGACGGACGGGGCCCCGGCGCGGGCCGGGCACCCCGTCCGAACATACCGTCCGGCGCCGACAGCGCCCGGCAGCTGACGGCGGCTCAGTCTCAGCGGGCGGGGACGACCACCCCGGCCGCTCCGCCGCCGCGCCGGACCGGTTCGGCGGCCGCCAGCCAGCGGCCGTCCGGGAGCCGCTCGACGCCGGTGGCCGCGCCGATCTCCGGGGTCGCGGTGAAGACGTGGCCGAGCGCCCGGAGCCGCGCCGCCTCGGGCGAGGCCAGGAAGGCGGGTTCGGCCTGGGTGGCGGCGGTGTTGCGCTGGCTGGCCCGGGGCGCGGCGATGGCCTGTTCCAGCGTCAGGCCCCGGTCGACCCGGCCGGTCAGCACCTGCAGCACGGTGGTGATGATGGTGGCGCCGCCGGGCGAGCCGAGCGCCAGGTAGGGCCGGCCGTCCTTGAGCACGATCGTCGGCGAGATCGAGGAGCGCGGCCGCTTCGCCGGGCCGGGCAGGTTCGGGTCGGGGACGCCGGGGGTGAGCGGCGCGAAGTCGAAGTCGGTGAGCTCGTTGTTGAGCAGGAAGCCGCGGCCGGGGACGGTGATGCCGCTGCCGCCGGTCTGCTCGATGGTCAGCGTGTAGGCGACCACGTTGCCCCAGCGGTCGGCGACGGTCAGGTGGGTGGTGCTCTGCCCCTCGTACGGCTCGGCGACGGCCGGGCCCGCGGCGGCGCAGGGCGCCGGGTGGTACGGGTCGCCGGGGGCGAGCGGGCTGGTCAGCGCGCGGTCCGGGTCGACCAGGCAGGCCCGGGCCTTCGCGTAGGCGGGGTCGAGCAATTGGCGGGTCGGCACCTGGACGGCGCTCGGGTCGCCGACCCAGCGGTTGCGGTCGGCGAAGGCGATCCGGCTGGCCTCCAGGTACTGGTGGTCGTAGGCGGCCGGGTCGGTGAGCCCCGCGGCGCCGTTGGCGGCCAGGACGTTCAGCGCCTCGCCGACGGTGGTCCCGCCGGAGGAGGACGGCGCGATGCCGTACACGTCCAGGCCGCGGTAGTTCACGTGGGTCGGGTCCTGGGCGCGGACCCGGTAGGCGGCCAGGTCGGCGGCGTCGACCTTCCCCGGGCGGGCGGTGCGGCCGGAGGCCGGGTCGACCGGCGGGTGCTGGAGGGTGCGGACGATGTCGGCGCCGATCGGGCCCCGGTACAGCGCGTCGGTGCCGCGGCGGCCCAGCTCCCGGTAGGTGGCGGCCAGATCGGGGTTGCGCAGGGTCGAGCCGACGGCGGGCAGTTGGCCGTTCGGCAGGAACAGCGCGCGGGTGGCCGGGAAGTCCTGGAACCGGGCCCGGTTGGCGGCGGTCTGGTCCTGGAAGGTCTGGTCGACGGTGAAGCCGCGGTCGGCGATCCGCTCGGCCGGCTTGAGCACGTCCGCCAGGCTGCGGCTGCCCCAGCGGCGCAGCGCCTGCTCCCAGGTCGCGGCGGTGCCGGGCACGCCGACGGACAGGCCGCTGGTGACGGCGTCGTCGAAGGCCAGCGGCTTGCCGCCCTCCAGGAACAGCGAGCTGTCCGCGCCGCGCGAGGCGGTCTCCCGCCCGTCCAGGGTCTCGACCCGGCCGGTGCGGGCGTCGTAGTGGACGAAGTACCCGCCGCCGCCGATGCCCGCCGAATAGGGCTCGGTGACGCCCAGCGCGGCGGCGGTGGCCACCGCGGCGTCCACCGCGTTGCCGCCGCGCCGCAGCACCTCCAGCCCGGCGGCGGTCGCGTCGGCGTCCACGCTGGCCACCGCCCCGCCCCACCCGGTGGCCACCGGCTGCTTGCCCGGCGGAGCCTGCCCGGCCTGCGCGGGCGCGGTACCCGCCAGCAGGCCCGCGGCGGTGACGAGCGCGAAGGCGGGGACGAAACGGGCGAGCACTCCCATGTGCGACCTCCCGGGGGACGGCATCGGTCCCCCGTTGTCCCACACCCGCCGCGCACCGGACAACCCGCTGTTCGGCCAACCGGAGCCGTTTCACCCAGAGTTGACACCACGTCAACACGACCCCGGCCGGACGGAGCGCAGCGAAAGGGGCGACCTGTGGAAGCAACGGAGTCCGGGCGGCCACCAGGCGGACCGCCACCGCCGGAGGCCACCGGGCCGGAGACAGGAGCCGACCCGGCGGCCTCCGGCGGCGCGAGAGCGAGCAGGAAGCCCACAGAGCCCCGCGCAGCGGCAAAGCCCCGCCCAGCGGGCACAGCACCGCGCAGCGGCAAAACCCCGCCCAGCGGACACAGCACCGCGCAGCGGCAAAACCCCGCCCAGCGGACACAGCACCGCGCAGCGGCAAAGCCCCGCCCAGCGGGCACAGCACCGCGCAGCGGCAAAGCCCCGCCCAGCGGGCACAGCACCGCGCAGCGGGCGGGGTGCCATGGCCCCGTGGCCGCTGTGGCGGCGGGGGCGGCCGGGGCGCGGCCGGGGTCAGGGGGTGACGCGGTGGCGTTTGACGGTGCGGAAGCGGCGGGCGACCTGGCGGGCCAGGTCGGCGGCGCCGACCAGGCCGGCCTCGTTGCCGAGGGCGGCGTGCACGATCTCGGCCTCGGGGCGGAAGCCGCGGCCGGTGAGGGTGCGGCGGAAGGCGTCGCGGGCGGGGGCGAGCAGCAGGTCGCCGGCCTCGCTGACGCCGCCGCCGACGACGAAGCGGCCGGGGTCGAGCGCGGCGGCCAGGTTGGCGATGCCGACGCCGAGCCAGCGGCCGACCTCGTAGAGGAGTTCGACGGCGACGGCGTCGCCGTCCCGGGCGGCCTCGGTGACCAGCGGGCCGGTGATGCCCAGCGGGGTGCCGCCGGCCCGGGCGAGCAGCGGCTGGACGACCGGGGACTCCTCGGCGGCGAGTTCGCGGGCCTCGCGGACCAGCGCGTTGCCGGAGGAGTACTGCTCCCAGCAGCCGCGGTTGCCGCACGGGCAGCGGTGGCCGCCGGGCACCACCTGCATGTGGCCGAACTCGCCCGCCAGGCCGTGCTTGCCCCGGTCGACCCGGCCGTCGCGGACCACGGCGCCGCCGATCCCGGTGCCGAGGGTGATCATCACCATGTGGTCCTCGTCCCGGCCGGCGCCGAAGCGCCACTCGGCCCAGGCGGCGGCGTTGGCGTCGTTCTCCACCACCACCGGGAAGCGCAGCCGGGAGCTGAGCGCCTGCTGCAGGGGCTCGCCGCGCCAGTTCAGGTGCGGGGCGAACAGCACGGTGGAGCGCTCGGCGTCGACCCAGCCGGCCGCGCCGACGCCGACCGCGTGCACGTCGTGCTTGTCGGCGAGTTGGAGGACCAGGTCGACGATGACGTCCTCGACCACCTTGGGGCTCTTGCTCTTGTCGGGGGTCTCGGTGCGCAGCCGGTCCACGACGTTGCCCTCGCCGTCGACGACGCCCGCGACCACTTTGGTGCCGCCGATGTCCACGCCGACGGTGGGGAGCCGGAGCAACCCGGCGGGCAGGGTGCGGCGGCGGCGTTCGGCGCGGGGGCCGAGGCCCAGCAGGTTGGGCAGGACGGGGCGGGCGGGGCCGTTGGCGCGGGTCACGGAACGAATGCTCCTTGATTGGGTAAAGGTTGCGGTCCGGTGGCGGAGGGCTGTGGACGAACTGGCAGACTGAGCGCAGAACGCACAGCGGATTCTCACGAAAACGTGATGTTCCTCTCAGGTTTTCGCGAGTGTCGACAGCAACTGATCGCGTGTATGACGCAGTCTGACAAGTGTGATGCGTGAACCGGGGGACCGTGCCCCGGACGGCCGGACGACCCGATTCGAGAGACCCCGATGCAGCTGACAGGCACCCCGTTCCTCCTCCTCACGATCGTGCTGGTGCCGATCTCGATCACGGTGGCCCTGCTGCTGTGGGGCCGGGTGCGGGGTCCGCGGCCCGTCCAGGCGCTGTCCAGGATCGTGATGCTGCTCTTCTGCCAGCTCACCGCCGTCATGATGGTCTTCGTCATGGTCAACAACGCCAACCTGATCTACGGCAGCTGGGACGACCTGCTGGGCACCGGCAACCACGTCCGCGCGGTGCCGAACGTGCAGGCGCAGGCCGACGGCGGGGCGGCGGGCACGCCGGGCAACGACGCCCAGCGGCCCAAGGTGATCCAGCAGTTCAAGCCGGTCGGCGACCCGAAGGTGCCGAACGACGTGCAGACCACCGACCTCAAGGGCCAGGTGTCCGGCGTGGACGGCGAGGTGCTGGTCTGGCTGCCGCCGCAGTACAACGACCCGGCGTACAAGGACAAGACCTTCCCGGTGGTGGAGCTGCTGCCGGGCTGGCCGGGCTCCTCGAAGACCTGGTTCGGCACCCTGAAGGTCTCCGAGCAGCTGAAGCCGATGATGCAGAGCGGGCAGGTCTCCCCGTTCATCCTGATCTCGCCGCGCACCAACCTGCTGGGCGACAACACCGACACCGGCTGCGCGGACGTCCCCGGCAAGGTCAACGCGGACACCTGGCTGTCGCGGGACGTGCCGCAGATGGTGCTGGACAACTTCCGCGTCGACCCGGCCGCCGACCGCTGGGCGGTGGCCGGCTACTCGGCGGGCGCGCACTGCGCGGCCAAGCTCGCCCTGGAGCACCCGGACCGCTACCGGGCCGGGGTCAGCCTGTCCGGGTACAACGACCCGGGCATCGAGGACAAGTCGCTGACCGCCAAGGACCCGCACCTGCGCGAGGTCTCCAACCCGCTGAACATCCTGAAGTCCGCCAAGACCCCGCCGAAGACCGCGCTGTACGTCAGCGGCAACAAGGGCGACGGCCTGGAGGCGGGCGAGGCGCTGAAGGCGGCCGCCAAGGCCCCGACCACGGTGACCGTGCAGGAGACCACCGGCGCGCACAGCAGCGACGTCTGGAAGCCGATGGTCCCGGGCGTGTTCACCTGGCTGACCTCGGTCATCCCGGCCGCCGGGCACTGACCGCGGACGCGACGAGGGGGGTGCGGGCCCGGAAGCCCGCACCCCCCTCGTCGTGTCCTGACGGGCGGTCAGGACTTCGGCAGCGTGTTGACGTAGCCGGTGCCCGCGGCGTAGAAGCCGTCGACGGTCTTCTGCACGTCGGCCTGCGAGACGGCCTGGTCGGCCTTGTAGTAGAACCAGTTGACCTTCATGTCCCAGCTGCGCTGCCCGGCGATCGAGGGCATCAGGTCGATGAACCAGTTGCTGAAGTGGATGTCCATCTTCTCGCGCGGCACGTACTTGCCGGTGCTGGTGAACAGGTCCTTGCCGTCCAGCGAGTAGGTGACCTTGCCGTCCATCGCGGTGATCATCATCAGGTGCCAGCCGCCGAGGTTCTTCTTCAGCGCGTGGGTGACCCGGTCCGGCGGGTCGGACTTGAACCAGCTGGTGGTGTCCAGCTGCGGGCCCACCGAGCCCCAGCCGCCGTTGGGCATGTACTCGTAGTCGAGTTCGCTGTAGTTCGCCGAGGAGTCCTCGGGGGAGATCGGGAAGAAGGTCTGCACGACGTGGTCGCCGGTGCGGCCGGCGGCGGGCTTGTCGGCGAGGTAGACCCGGGCCGCGAAGGTGCCGTTGAGCAGGTTGGCGCCGGTGCTGTGCACCTCGACCTGCTTGGTGCCCTGCTTGGTGCCGTCGGTGGACGAGCTCAGCTTGAGCACCCGGCCGCCCTGGGCGTCGGCGTCCTCGGGGAAGGCGGCGCCGGTGGTGGACCAGCTGTCCTTGATGCCCGGGCCGCCCGCGCCGTCCCGGACCGCCCAGCCGTGGGCGGCCAGTTCGGGGTCGTCGGCGCCGGTGTAGTGGAAGGTGTCGAACATCGTGCCGGGCGGGCCGGTCGGCGTCGGGGACGGCGACGCGGCGGCGCCGGAGGCGGACTTCCCGTCCGCGGCGGCCCGGGAGCCGCCGGGGGCCGGGCTGCTGGAGCAGGCGGCAAGCACGCACACCAGGGCCGGCAGCGCGAGCACCCTCCACGCGCGGGAACGGGGGACGCGGCGGGGCTGGCTCACACGGGCTCCTTGGGCGTGGCGGCGGGCCGGTGGCGGAACGTCCGGGGCGCCCGCTGCGCGGGGGGCCGGACGACCGATCGTACGAAGCGGTCATCTTAACGGGGGGCGCAAGGGCGCCTCCCCGGGCGGGGGCCCGGTCCTGACGGACATGAGCCAAGGTCACCGCTCCGTACACGCTTGTGCACGGCGCCAGTGCAACGGTCATCTCGATCCGATTACAACACCGCGTCAGATCGCACCAAACCGGGACATCGGTTCCCATTCCGTTCGGACCGGTGGACTAGCGTTCGGCCTACGCTCCCGCGTCCCCCGTAACCCTGCACTGAAAGGGGCCCCGCAAGGTGCGCCCTGCCACGACTCCTCCCCCCGGACCCGGACCGGCGTACCCGGCGGAGCCCGCCGTGCCCGACGACCGGTTCGAGAGGTACCGGGACTTCCTGGAGCCCCACGGCCCCCGGGAGTTCGAGGAGTTCGAGGACCCCGAGGACTTCGGGGAACCGCCGCCCGAGCCGGTGTTCGTCGACCAGTCCGGCCTGCGCGGCCGGCTGCTGCGCGGACTGGGCTGGCCGGTCTCGCTGGTGGGCGCGGTGCTGGCGGTCGCCATGGGCGGCAGCCTGATCGGCATGCAGGCCGACGCCCCGCCGCTGGTGATCCCCCCGCAGCCCGCCCAGTCGCCGGCCGCGCAGGCCCCGGTGTCGCCCTCCCCCGCCGCGTCGCCGACGGCCGCCGAGTCGCCCTCGCCCTCGGCGACCTCCTCCCGGACGGCCGTGCGCCCCAGCGGCACCCCGTCGAAACCGGCCGGCACCAAGGCCACCGGCACCAGGACCACCGGCGCGAAGTCCACCGCCGGGCAGCCCGGGTCGACGCCGACCGGCACGTCGCCCAAGCAGCCCTGACCGTCCGCACCGCCCATCTCCAGGAGCGCCCTTGTCCCGCCACCAGCGCCGCCGGCAGTCCCTGCTCAGGCCGCGCCGACTGGCCGCGCCGCCGCTGCGGTTCTTCATGCCGCTGTCCCTGCTGGCGTGCCTGCTCGTGCTCCTCGTGCTGCGCGGCCTGGCCACCAACGAGGTGTTCCACGACACCCGGATCGCGCAGTCCGTCGACAAGACCACCGTGCCCGAGGACCTGCTCAAGGGCGGCCCGGTGATCGACGCGCGCGACAAGAAGGCGGAGCCGGTCAGCTACCGGATCCCGGACAGGACCGTGGTGCTGAGCTTCGACGACGGCCCCTCCCCGGAGTGGACCCCGAAGATCCTCAAGGTGCTGGAGGACCACCAGGTCCGGGCCGACTTCTTCGTCACCGGCTCGATGACCACCCGCAACCCCGACCTGATCCGGAAGATCGTCGCGGACGGCCACGAGATCGGCCTGCACACCTTCACCCACCCCGACCTGGCCTACCAGTCGCACGCCCGGATCAGCTGGGAGCTGGCCCAGACCCAGCTCGCGCTGGCCGGCGTCGCGGGCGTGCACAGCTCGCTGTTCCGGCCGCCGTACTCCTCCGACGCCTCCGCGATGGACGACTGGAACTACCCGGTCATCAAGTACGTGGGCGCGCACGGCTACCTGACCGCGTTCATCGACCGCGACACCGACGACTGGAAGCGCCCCGGCGTCGAGGAGATCGTCAAGGCGGCGATGCCCGCCAAGCCCGGCGCGGGCGAGCTGATCCTGCTGCACGACGCGGGCGGCGACCGCTCGGAGACCGTCGAGGCGCTCGAGCAGATCATCGTCAAGCTGCAGGGCGAGGGCTACCGGTTCACCACCATCTCCGACGCGCTCGGCGCGCCCAGCGCCATGGTGCCGGTGCACGGCTACCAGCTGTGGGCGGGCAAGGTGTTCATCTGGGCCAGCAAGGTCGCCGTGGTCACCCTGCCGGTGCTGGTCGCCCTGCTGGCGCTGGTCGGCTTCCTCAACTTCGGCCGGTTCGCGCTGATGGTCGTCCTGGCACCGGTGCACGCCCGCCGCTCCAGGAGGCAGGGCGCCTGGGGCGACCCGGTCACCGAGCCGGTCACCGTGCTGGTCCCGGCCTACAACGAGCGCGAGTGCATCGCCAACACCCTCAACTCGCTGGCCGCGAGCGACTACCCGATCGAAGTGATCGTCATCGACGACGGTTCCACGGACGGCACCGCGGACATCGTCGAGGAGATGGACCTGCCGTTCGTCCGGCTGATCCGCAAGGTCAACGGCGGCAAGCCGAGCGCGCTGAACGCCGGCGTCGCGGCCGCCGCCCACGACATCGTGGTGATGATGGACGGCGACACCGTCTTCGAGCCGTCCACCGTGCGCGAGCTGGTGCAGCCCTTCGCCGACCCGAAGATCGGCGCGGTCGCGGGCAACGCCAAGGTCGGCAACCGGGACAGCCTGATCGGCGCCTGGCAGCACATCGAGTACGTGCTGGGCCACAACCTGGACCGCCGGATGTACGACGTGCTCAACGTCATCCCGACCATCCCCGGCGCGGTCGGCGCCTTCCGCCGGGAGGCGCTGCGCGAGGTCGGCGGGATGAGCGACGACACCCTCGCCGAGGACACCGACATCACCATGGCGGTGCTCAGCGCGGGCTGGCGGATCGTCTACGCCGAGCGCGCCCGCGCCTGGACCGAGGCGCCCGCCAGCCTCCAGCAGCTGTGGTCGCAGCGCTACCGCTGGAGCTACGGCTCCATGCAGGCGATGTGGAAGCACCGCCGGGCGGTGACCGCCCGCGGCCCGGCCGGCCGGTTCGGCCGGATCGGCCTGCCGCTGGTGGTGATGTTCGGCGTGGTCGCCCCGCTGCTGGCCCCGCTGGTCGACCTGTTCCTGCTGTACGGGGTGCTGTTCGGCGACACCCCGATCACCCTGGCCAGCTGGGGCGGCTTCATCCTGCTCCAGTCGGTGCTGTCCTGGTACGCCTTCCGGCTCGACCGGGAGAAGCCCTGGCACCTGATCAGCCTGCCGCTGCAGCAGGTGGTCTACCGGCAGTTGATGTACATCGTCCTGTTGCAGTCCACGATCACCGCGTTCACCGGTGGCCGGCTGCGCTGGCAGAAGCTCCGGCGCACCGGCGAGGTCGCCGCCGCACCGGTGGAGGGCTGACATGACTTCACCCGCCGGGCGGCGCGGGGTCCACCAGGACACCGTCCCGCTGCGCATCCCCGCCGGCTTCGGACGCGACGAGGACACCCCCGGGCCCCCCGGGGGCGCCTTCGGGCGCCACGAGGACACCATGGCGCTGCGCATCCCCGAGCAGATGCGCCGCCAGCTGGAGGAGGCCGCCGAGCCCGCGCCGCCGGTCCGCAAGGGCGGCCGGGACCGCTACCTGGACCTGCTGCGCGCGCTGGCGCTGGTCCGGGTGGTGCTCTACCACAACTTCGGCTGGTTCTGGCTGCCGCTGCTGTTCCCGTCGATGGGCGTGATGTTCGCGCTGGCCGGCTCGCTGATGGCCCGTTCGCTGAAACGCCCCGCGCTCGGCGTGGTCCGCGGCCGGCTGCGCCGCCTGCTGCCGCCGATGTGGCTGTTCGGCGGCATCGTGGTGGCCCTCCAGGTGGTCGACGGCGGCGGCCCCGGCGCCGACGGCCACCCCGCCTGGTGGTGGGCCAAGCTGTCGTTCTGGCTGCTGCCGCTGAGCACGCCCCCGTACGCCGAGGACGGGCTGCACGGCCTGGGCGGCCACGTCGAGTCCGGCTGGGCCACCCAGCTGGTGGTGCCGCTGTGGTACCTGCGGGCCTACCTCTGGTACGTGCTGCTCTCGCCGCTGCTGCTGCGGATGCTGCGCCGCTTCCCGGTGGCCACGCTGTGCTTCCCGCTGGCGATGGTGATCGTGATGAACGGGGTCTTCGCCGACCAGGAGTTCGTCTACCACCGGGTCTGGGAGACCGCCAACGACTTCGCGACCTTCGGCTCCTGCTGGATCCTCGGCATGGCCCACCAGGAGGGGCTGCTGAAGAAGCTCCCGCAGTACGTCCTGCCGTCGATCGCGCCGCTGGTGATGGTGGCCGGGTTCTGGTACCTGCAGACCCGGCCGGTCGACCCGACCCAGCCCACCGACATCGAGGCGTGGCCGATCGCCCAGGCGGTGTGGTCGCTCGGGTTCGTCGCCCTGCTGCTGCACGTCAGCCCGTCCTGGGAGCGCTGGCCCGCCCCGCTGGAGCGCTGGAACGGCCTGGTCAGCCTGCTCAACTCGCGCGCCGTCAGCGTCTACCTGTGGCACGTGACCGCGCTGGTGGCCGCCGTCCCGGTGATCGACCGGCTGTGGGACGTCGACTTCTTCTACCAGCACCTGCGCTGGCTGCTCACCAGCCAGTGGTTCACCCTGCTGGTCGGCCTGCCGCTGCTGCTCCTGCTGGTGCTGGCCTTCGGCTGGGTCGAGGACGTGGCCGCCAAGCGCTCGCCGCGGCTGCTGCCCTACCCGCGCCGCCCGCGCGGCAAGCGCCGGGTCGCCGCCTGACCCGCCCGCCCCCGCCCGCAGGGCCCGGCCGCCCGGCCGGGCCCTGCGGCGTTCCCGGGGCTAGGCGAGTTCCAGGGCCAGGTAGAAGTCGACCCGGTCCTCCAGCCGGGACAGGTCGCGGCCGGTGAGCTCCTCGATCCGGCCGATCCGGTAGCGCAGCGTGTTGACGTGGACGTGCAGCTGGGCGGCGCAGCGGGTCCAGGAGCCGTCGGAGCGCAGGAAGGCCTCCAGGGTGCGGACCAGGTCGGCCTGGTGCTCCAGGTCGTAGGCGATGACCTTGTCCAGCAGGCGGCTGCGGAAGGCGCGGCGGACCTCGTCGGGGACGGCGGCCAGCAGCAGGACGTGCGAGGCGAGCTCCTCGGGGCCGGCGACGCAGATCCGGCCGACCCGGGCGGCGGCGATCCGGCGGGCGTGCCGGGCCTCTTCGAGGGCGCCGCGCAGGCCGCCGGACTCGGCGGCGGGGGCGCAGACGCCGACGGTGATCCGGCCCTCGGAGCCGAGGCCGGCCTCCAGCGGGGCGAGCAGGGCGCGGACCGCGTCGGCGGGGACCGCGGTGTCCAGGGCGGGCAGCACGACGACGGCGCCGGTGGGGCCGAGGGCGGCGACCAGGGCCCGGTCGGTGGCGGCGGCCAGCGCCTCCTCGAGGACCGGGCGCAGCGCGCCGTCGGGCAGGCCGGTGGCGTCGGCGGAGAGCACCAGCCACTGGGGCTGGTCGCCGGAGGTCTCGGTGGAGCCCTCGTAGCGGGCGGCCATGGTGGTGGACGCCTGGAGGGCGCGGCCGATCTCGGCGGGGTCGGCGTCGTGCTGGAGCAGGGCGAGGACCTCGTCGGCGATCCGGCGGCGCAGCCGGCGGCCCTCGTCGCGGCGGGTGCGTTCGGCGGCGACCAGGCGGGCCAGGTTCTCGGCGAGCTGCTGGCGCTTGGGGGTCCACTCGGTGACGTCGCCGGCGACGGCGAGGATCCAGTCGGCGAGCGGGGCCTCGTCGGCGGGGTCGGCGGCGGCGGGCAGCAGCGAGTAGGTGCCGGTGGCGAGGCGGACCCGGTGCGGGGGGCGGCGGCGCTGGCGCTGGGCGGCGAGGTGGGCGCGGACGAGCTGGTCGCGGTCGGCGGGCGGCAGGTGGTCGGCGGGTCCGGCGACGACGCGTCCGGTGGGGGTGAGGACCCAGCAGTCGAGGTCGAGGTCGCCGCCGAGCAGGTCGAGGACGGCGTCCAGGCCGCCGGCGCCGGCGGCGGAGACCAGCAGGCGGTGCCGGTCGACCAGGGCGGCGAGGTCGGCGGCCCGGTCGGCGGAGACCTGGCGGCCGACGTACTCGGTGACGGCGCCGAAGGCGACGTCGTCGGGGACGGCGAGCAGCGGCAGGCGGTGGCGGCGGCAGGCGGCGGCGAGGTCGTCGGGGACGGGGCCGACCTCGACCTCGCCGGCGCCGAGGGCGGCGGCGCCGGCCGCGACGATGGTGCGCACGAAGCGTTCGGAGTCGGCGGGGGCGGTGCGCCAGAGCATGCCGGTGAGGACGAGTTCGCCGCCGTGCAGGTAGCGCCCCGGGTCCTGGAGGTCGGTGGTCATCACTCCGGTGACCTGCCGGTCGAGCTCGTCCTCGCCGGCGAGCAGGCGCAGTCGGGGGGCGCCGGGGGCGAGCAGGTCGCGGACGCGCATGGGCGCCCTCCTTGGTCTGTGAGGGTGGGAACGGAGGGTTGGAACGGCCCAGTGTGCACGAGCTGAGCTGGAGGATCGTCCACCTTAGAGGAACGTACAGGACGGCGCGGTGGGCCACCGCCGGGCCTCATGCCATCGGTGACTGCCAGTGGCCCCGGTCACAGCGGTTCACTTGCCAACACGCCGCCGGGCTGCACCGCGGCGCCCGACCGGCCTTCCGGCCCCGGGTGCCGGCAAGGGCGCAGTGCCCGCGTCCGTCGGCGACGACTTGAGGAGTTACCCGCATGGAGTTCCTTCGGCCCGCTACCTGGGACGAGGCACTCGCGGCGAAGGCCGAGCACCCCACCGCGCTGCCCATCTCGGGCGGCACGGACGTCATGGTCGAGATGAACTTCGACGTGCACCGGCCATCCGCGATCCTCGACCTGAACCGCATCACCGAGCTCACCGAGTGGACGGACGACGGCGACGCCGTCCGGTTGGGCGCGGCGGTGCCGTACGCCCGGATCATCGACGAGCTGTCGGTGCCGCTGCCGGGCCTGGCGCTGGCCGCGCACACGGTGGGCTCGCCGCAGATCCGCAACCGCGGCAGTGTCGGCGGCAACCTGGGCGCGGCCTCGCCGGCCGGCGACTCGCACCCGGCGCTGCTGGCCGCGGGCCGGGACGTGCTGGTGGAGGCGCACTCGGTGCGCGGGGTGCGGCTGATCCCGATCGACGAGTTCTACCTCGGGGTGAAGCGCAACGGCCTGGAGCCGGACGAGCTGATCCGCGCGGTGCGGATCCCGGTCGCGGACGGCCCGCAGCAGTTCTCGAAGATCGGCACCCGCAACGCGATGGTGATCGCGGTCTGCGCGTTCGGCTTCGCGCTGCACCCGAAGGACGGCACGGTCGGCACCGGCATCGGGTCGGCCGCGCCGACGCCGCGCCGGGCCGTGGAGGCCGAGGAGTACCTGGGCGGGGTGCTGGCCGAGCGCGGCCTGTGGGAGAGCGGCGAGCTGCTGGGCCCGGAGGTGGTGCAGCGCTTCGGCGAGCTGGTGAAGGCCGCGGCCTCGCCGATCGACGACGTCCGGGGCACCGCCGACTACCGGCGGCACGCGCTGGCCGTGATGGCCCGGCGCACCCTGACGTGGTGTTGGAACGACTATCGCAAGCAGATCAGGAGCGCGGCATGAGGGTCACGTTCAGCGCGAACGGCAAGCCGGTGGAGGCCGACGACGTGTGGGAGGGCGAGTCCCTGCTGTACGTCCTGCGCGAGCGGGTCGGCCTGCCCGGGTCGAAGAACGCCTGCGAGCAGGGCGAGTGCGGCTCGTGCACGGTCTACCTGGACGGGGTGCCGGTGTGCTCCTGCCTGGTGGCGGCGGGCCAGGTGCAGGGCCGCGAGGTGCGCACCGTGGAGGGCCTGGCCGGCCAGGACGGCGAGCTGGGCCTGGTGCAGCAGGCGTTCGTGGACGCGGGCGCCGTGCAGTGCGGCTTCTGCACCCCGGGCCTGCTGGTGCAGACCGACGCCCTGCTGGCCGCGGACCCGCAGCCCTCGGACACGGACATCCGCGAGGCGCTGTCGGGCAACCTGTGCCGCTGCACCGGCTACGAGAAGATCATGGACGCGGTGCGGCTGGCCTCGGCCCGCAAGTGCTCGGTCGAAGGGGTGGCGAAGTGACCGCGCGGACGATCCAGGGCCAGAAGAACCTGCAGAAGATCAACCAGGCGTCCAAGGACGGCGTCGGCGGCTCCCCGCTGCGCCCGGACGGCACGCTGAAGGTGAAGGGCGAGTTCGCCTACTCCTCCGACATGTGGCACGAGGACATGCTGTGGGGCACCGCGCTGCGCTCCCCGCACCCGCGCGCCACCATCCTGTCGGTCGACGTCTCGGAGGCGCTGAAGGTGCCCGGGGTGTACGCGGTGCTCACCCACGAGGACATCCCGGGCGAGAAGTACTACGGCCTGGAGATCGCCGACCAGCCGGCCCTGGCGATCGACAAGGTCCGCTACCACGGCGAGGCGATCGCCCTGGTGGCCGCGGACCACCCGGAGACGGCCCGCCGCGCGGTGAAGAAGATCAAGGTCGAGTACGAGGTGCTCACCCCGATCACCACCGAGGAGCAGTGCCTCGACCCGGAGACCCACGGCTACGTGCACGAGCCGCACGAGTACCGGTCGCACGCGTACGGCAACGTCTGCCACGAGCAGAAGCTGGTCTCCGGCCTGGGCGTCACCGACGAGGTGCGGGCGCTGGCGGACGTGATCGTGTCCGGCGAGTACGAGGTCGGCATGCAGGACCAGGCGTTCCTGGGCCCGGAGTCCGGCCTGGCGGTGCCGGCCGAGGACGGCGGCGTCGACCTGTACATCGCCACCCAGTGGCTGCACGTGGACCGCCAGCAGATGGCGCCCGTGCTGGACCTGCCGCTGGAGAAGGTCCGGCTCACGCTGGCCGGGGTGGGCGGGGCGTTCGGCGGCCGCGAGGACCTGTCGATGCAGATCCACGCCTGCCTGCTGGCGCTGCACACCGGCAAGCCCGTCAAGATCGTCTACGCCCGGGACGAGTCGTTCTTCGGGCACGTGCACCGCCACCCGGCGAAGATGCGCTACGAGCACGGCGCCACCCGCGACGGCAAGCTGGTCTTCGCGGACTGCCGGATCGTGCTGGACGGCGGCGCCTACGCCTCCGCCTCCCCCGCGGTGGTCGGCAACGCCGCCTCGCTGGGCCACGGCCCGTACGTCATCCCGAACGTGCGGATGCACGCCATCGCGCTGTACTCCAACAACCCGTCCTGCGGGGCGATGCGCGGCTTCGGCGCGGTGCAGGCCGCGTTCGGCTACGAGTCGCAGCTGGACAAGCTGGCCGAGGCGCTCGGCATGGACCCGGTGGAGCTGCGGCAGCTGAACGCCGTCACCCAGGGCGACCGGATGCCGACCGGGCAGGAGATCGACGCGCCCGCGCCGGTCGCCGAACTGCTCCAGCGGGTCAAGGACATGCCGCTGCCGCCGCCGCTCGACCTGGAGCACCTGGACGTGCGCACCCTGCCGGGCGCGCTGTCCAACACCTCGCACGGCGAGGGCATCGTGCGCGGCGTCGGCTACTCGGTGGGCATCAAGAACGTCGGCTTCTCCGAGGGCTTCGACGACTACTCGACCGCCCGGGTGCGGCTGGAGGTGATCGGCGGCGAGCCGGTCGCCATGGTGCACACCGCGATGGCCGAGGTCGGCCAGGGCGGCGTCACCGTGCACGCCCAGATCGCCCGCACCGAGCTGGGCGTCGAGCAGGTCACCATCCACCCGGCCAACACCGAGGTCGGCTCGGCGGGTTCGACCTCCGCGTCCCGGCAGACGTACATGACCGGCGGCGCGGTGAAGCTGGCCGCCGAGGCGGTCCGGCACGAGCTGCTGGAGCGCGGGCGGCACCGCTACGGCTGGACGCAGGACGACCTGTCGCTGGTCGGCGGCAAGGTGGTCTCGGCCTCGGCGGGCGTGCTGATCCCGATCGTGGACCTGCTCGGGGACGACGCCATCGAGCAGACCCGCGAGCACCACCACCGCCCCACCGTCCCGTTCGACAAGGAGACCGGGCAGGGCTTCGGCCACGTCCAGTACACCTTCTGCGCCAACCGCGCGGTGGTGGACGTGGACGTGGAGCTGGGCCTGGTCAAGGTGGTCGAGCTGACGGCCGTGCAGGACGTCGGCAAGGCGCTCAACCCGCTCTCGGTGGTCGGCCAGATCCAGGGCGGCTGCACCCAGGCGCTGGGGCTCGCGGTGATGGAGGAGATCGTGGTCAAGGACGGCAAGGTGCGCAACGCCTCCTTCACCGACTACCTGATCCCCACCATCCTGGACACCCCGCCGATCCCGGTGCAGATCCTCGAACTCCCCGACCCGAACGCCCCGTACGGGCTGCGCGGCGTCGGCGAGGCCCCCACCGTCTCCGCCACCCCGTCGATCGTCGCGGCCATCCGCCAGGCCACCGGCAAGGCGCTCAACCGCATCCCGGTGCGGCCGGAGCACCTGACCGACACGCTCTGACGGTCCGCCAAGAACGTCCCCGGGGGCGGTATCAGTCTTCCCTGCCGACCCCCGGGGCGCTGCCGGAGTCTCGCCGGGCCCCGCAGCACCCCCACCCGTGAGTCGAACCAGTCCCCCTGCGTACCCCACCTGACGGGCATTCAGGTCGGCTCGCCCACCCCAACCCCCTATGAACCTTGGGAGTGGACATGTCCCGGACCTCCACGGAGCCCGGCCCCACCGACGAAGCGGCCCCCACCGCGCCCGAAACACCTCCCAGAGGCGCCCTCGACGCCTACTTCAAGATCTCTGCGCGCGGCTCCACCCTGGGCAACGAGATCCGCGGCGGTCTCACCACCTTCATGGCGATGGCCTACATCGTCCTGCTCAACCCGATCATCCTGAGCGGCGCGGACGTCACCGGCGCCAAGCTGAGCCACGCCCAGCTGACCACCGCCACCGCGCTGGCCGCCGCCGTCACCACGATCCTGATGGGCGTGGTCGGCAACGTGCCGCTGGCGGTCGCGGCCGGCCTGTCCGTCTCCGGCGCGATATCCGCGCTGGTGGTGCCGCACACCACCTGGGCGCAGGCGATGGGCCTGTGCGTGATCTACGGCCTGCTGATCGTGCTGCTGGTGGTCTCCGGCCTGCGCGAGAAGATCATGAACGGCATCCCGCTGCCGCTCAAGCACGCCATCACCATCGGCATCGGCCTGTTCGTCTCGATCATCGGCCTCTACAAGGCCGGGTTCGTGCACACCGGCGGCCCCACCCCGCTCTCGCTCGGCCCGTTCGGCGAGCTCCAGGGCTGGCCGGTGCTGATCTTCTCCCTCACCCTGCTGACCATCTTCGTGCTGCTGGCCCGGAACGTGCGGGGCGCGATCCTGATCGGCATCGCGGCGGGCACCGTGGTCGCGCTGGTGGTGAACGAGGCCGCCGGGTTGACGGCAAAGGATTGGGGCGGCTCGGCGCCGACCTGGCCCGGCTCGCCGGTCTCCGCGCCCGACTTCGGGCTGTTCGGGCACGTCGACCTGTTCGGCGCGTTCGGCTCGCACGGGCTGGGCGCGATCAGCGCCTCGGTCGCCGTGTTCACCCTGGTGCTGGCCGGGTTCTTCGACGCGATGGCCACCATCATCGGCGTCGGCACCGAGGCCGGGCTCGCCGACTCCAAGGGCCGGATGCCCGGCCTGTCGAAGGCGCTGTTCATCGACGGCGCGGGCGGCGCGATCGGCGGCCTGTCCGGGGCGTCCGGGCAGACCGTGTTCGTCGAGTCGGCGACCGGCGTCGGCGACGGCGCCCGCACCGGCCTGGCCTCCACCGTCACCGGCGGGGTGTTCGCGCTGATGCTGTTCTTCTCGCCGGTGGCCGCCGTGGTGCCGGTGCAGGTCGCCTCCGCCGCGCTGGTGGTGATCGGCTCGATGATGATGAGCCAGGCCCGGCACATCGACTGGTCGGACCGCGAGGTCGCCATCCCGGCGTTCCTCACCTGCGTGCTGATGCCGTTCACGTACAGCATCACCGCGGGCGTCGCGGCCGGCGTCATCTCGTACACCGTGATCAAGGCGGGCACCGGCAAGTGGCGCGAGCCCGGCCCGCTGATGTGGATCCTGACCGGCGTGTTCGTCGTGTACTTCGCGCTCGTCCCGATCAAGTCCTGGCTGGGCGTCCACTGACGCCCCCGCCGCCCCGCCGGACCCTCCGGCGGGGCGGCGCCGTCCCGCTGCGAGGAGCAAACCCGTGCACGACATCGCCGCCCAGCTGCACACCTGGCACGCCGCCGGACGCCCCTTCGCGGTGGCCACCGTGGTCGGCGTCTCCGGCTCCGCCCCGCGCGACCCGGGCGCCGCGCTGGCCGTCGACGCGGACGGCGAGGCGGTCGGCTCGGTCTCCGGCGGCTGCGTCGAGGGCGCCGTGTACGAGCTGTGCCGCACCGCGCTGGAGACCGGCACGCCCGTGCTGGAACGCTTCGGCTACAGCGACGAGGACGCCTTCGCCGTCGGCCTGACCTGCGGCGGCCTGCTCGACGTCTTCGTCCAGCCGGTCGTCCCCGGCGCGGACCCCGGCCTGGACGCCGCCGTCGCCTACACCGCCTCCGGCACGCCCGTCGCGGTGGCCCGGATCGTCGACGGCCCGCCCGCGCTGCTCGGCGGCACCCTCGCCGTCACCGCCGACGCCCACCACGGCACCTTCGCCTCCTTCCGGCTGGAGCGCGCCGCCGTCGCCGAGGCCCGCGCGATGCTCTCCGCCGGGCGCACCGGCCGGCTGGTCCTCGGCCTGGACGGGCGGCCCTGCGACCCGTCCGCCGAGCACACCGTCACCGTCTTCGTCGAGGCGTACGTGCCGCCGCCGCGGATGCTGGTCTTCGGCGCGATCGACTTCGCCTCGGCCGTGGTGCGGATCGGCAAGTTCCTCGGCTACCACGTCACCGTCTGCGACGCCCGGCCGGTGTTCGCCACCGCACGCCGCTTCCCCGAGGCCGACGAGCTCGTCGTCGACTGGCCGCACCGCTACCTCGACACCCAGCTGGAGCGGCTCGACGGCCGCAGCGTGCTGTGCGTCCTGACCCACGACGCCAAGTTCGACGTCCCGCTGCTGGAACGCGCCCTGCGCCTGCCGGTCGGCTACGTCGGCGCGATGGGCTCCCGCCGCACCCACCGCGACCGCACCGCCCGGCTGCGCGAAGTCGGCCTCACCGAAACCGAGTTGGCCCGCCTGCACTCCCCCATCGGCCTCGACCTCGGCGCCCGCACCCCCGAGGAGACCGCCGTCTCCATCGCCGCCCAACTCGTCGCCGAGACCCGCGGCGGCTCCTGCCTCCCGCTCTCCGCCACCGGCGGCCCGATCCACCACGACCTCACCGCCGACCCCGCCCCGGCCGACCGCGGCTCCCCACACGCGGCCTGAGCTAGCGGCTGTCGCCGCCCCAGTCCCACCGCCGCGGATCCGCCGCCCGCGGCGCGTAGCGGGAGGTGCCGGCCCCGCCGTAACGCCCCAGGTGGGTGGGCAGGTCGGCGCCGTCCGCGAGGGTGTCGGCCGCCCAGCCCGTGACGTCCAGCAGCAGCCCGTCCAACGGCCCCCCGACCAGCTCCCGGTACACCCGGCCCGCCCGGGGCCCCGGATCGTCGTGGTCCGCCCCGTAGACCCGGCCCCGCAGCAACTGCTCGCTGTCACGCTCGTCCATGGGGCCAGGCTGACACCCGGGACCGACAACCCGGGCCCGGCGGGCGCCCCCCGGGGTCAGCACTCCGTCTTCTTCGCGGGGCTGAAGAGGATCGGCACGTCCTCCGTCACCCGCTGCCCGTTCCGCGTGACGACGGCCCGGTAGGTGCCGCCCCGGTCCTCGGGGAGGTCGACGGTGTAGAAGCGCCGCTCCACGCCCCCGACCGTGTACCGGGCGACCTCCGCCAGCGGGTGGTCCCGGCCCGCGCAGCTGACCGAGACCGCCTCCTCGGAGCTGGCCATCAGCAGGGCCGTCATGGTGTCGTCGGCGTTCAGCGTGGACCAGAAGACGTGCCGCAGGCCCGGACCGGTCACGGCCAGCTTCTCCGGCCCCTCGCACGTGGACGCCGGGGTGAGGCGGGTGACCGCCTCCACCAGGCAGACGTCCCCGGACGCCGTCTGCCAGAACAGTTGCGGCACCTGACCGCCGTGTTCACCGATCGAGGCGATGGAACCCTCCACCGGTGACCAGCCCTCGGCCGCCGCCCTCTCCAGCGCCTGGCTGCGCGCCTCGGCCGGGAACCCCGCCACGGGGGCCGCCGACCCGGTGGGCGCCCCGGTGGGGCTCGCCGACCCGGCGGGCGCCCCGGTGGGGGCCATGGCCGTCGCGTGGTCGTCCGGGGCCCCGGAGCCCTGGGTGCAGGCCGCGAGGCCCAGCAGGAGGACGGCCACGGCGGTGGGAGCCGTTCTGCGGCCGATCGGGTTGCGCGCCATCTCTGTTCTCCCCCTTCGACACCCCCGACCCGTACGCCGGGAGGAGGCCCGAGTATGGCACCGCCTCCGGCCCCGACGCCCCGTGGTTTCCCTCCCGTTACCGTGCCTCCCGCTACAGCCCCTCCCCCAGTGCCCCGCCCTCCTTCGCGCCCGGGAGGACCCAGGCGACCGCCGAGGCCGTGTGGGTCAGGAACGGGGTGAGGGCGTCGCGTTCGGCGAGGCGGGTCTGGACGCGGGTGAAGAGGGCGGGGTCGGGCATGAAGGCGCAGAAGAGGAGGCCGCGGTCGGTGGGGGTGTCGTCGTAGGACCAGCCGCGGCGGAGCATCCGGGCGCCGCCGTCGAGGCGGGGGCTGCTGAGGCGGACGTGGGCGGTGGCGGGGATGACGTAGGAGCCGTCGGGGTGCTTGGCGTAGATGTCGGGGTCGTCGTGTTCGGCGGTGCCGGTGAGCGGGGCGCCGGTGTCGGCGCGGCGGCCCATCGCGAGGTCGCGGCCGTCGGCGGGGAGGGCGGCGAAGGCCGCGGTGTCCATCCGGATCCGGCGGTAGACCAGGACGGTGCCGTCCTGCTGCCAGAGGGCGGGGTCGGCGGGGTCGGGGTTGGCGGTGCCGTCCTTGAAGCCGAAGAGGTTGCGCGGGGTCTGCCCGTCGGGGGCGGGGGGCAGGAAACCGGCCTGGTGCCAGCGGAGGGCGGCGCCCGCGGCGGTGGCGGCCGCGAGCAGGTGCTCGGTGAGGATGCCGGTGGTCCAGGGCTGTTCGGCGCTGACCTGGAGCAGCAGGTCGCCGCCGCTGCGGGCCGGGTCGAGGCGGTCGCCGGGGAAGGCCGGGAGTTCGGCGAGGGCGGCCGGGGCGGGCAGGTGGAGGCGGGTGGCGAGGGCCGGGCCGATCGCGGCGAGCGAGGTGACGGGCGGGGTGCCGGTCAGCCGCGGGTCGGCGAGGCCGCCGTCCGCGGCCCGGGCGAGGACCTCGCTCGCGGCGGCGAGCAGGGCGCGCAGCGCGGCCCGGTCGGTGGCGGCGGGCAGGTCGAGGGCGAGCAGCCGGGTGGCGGGGAGCTGGCGGTGCAGGACGCCGGACTGCCGGGCGCCGTGGAACGGGACGGGCCCGGGGGGCGGCGGGGCGGCGGCGGGGCCGGGCCGGTCCTCGCGGGCGAGGACGGTCGCGGCGCCGGCTCCGGCGGCGAGCGCGGCCCCGGCGGCGAGCAGGGCCCGGCGGTCGATCCGGGGGCGGGCGGGGGCGGCGGTGTCCTGCGGGTTCGCCCGTTCGGTGTGCATGGCGGCCATTGCAGACGATAGAACACGTTTCATGCAACTCCTCCTCTCTTCTTCACGGTTGATGCACCGTCAGCGCCGGACGGCCCGGCTGCTGCTCGGTGCGGCGCTGCTGCTGCTCCCGGCCGCGGCCGGCTGCTCCTCGGGCGGGGGCGGCGGCACGTCCGCCGACCGCCATCCGCCGGGGACGGTGCTGCGGGTGCCGGAGGACTTCCCGACGGTGCAGCGGGCGGTGGACGCCGCGAACCCGGGCGACCTGGTGCTGGTCGGCCCGGGCACGTACCGGGAGAGCGTGCGGATCACCAGGCCCCGGGTGGTGCTGCGCGGGACGGACCGGAACGCGGTGGTGTTCGACGGCGGGCTGAAGCTGGTCAACGGGATCACCGCGACCGGCGCGGGCAGCGTGGTGGAGAACCTGACCGTGCACGGCTACCTGGCCAACGGCGTGCTGTTCACCGGCGTCACCGACGAGAAGCTCCAGCGGCACGGCGCGGGCGGCTCCGCGTACGACCCGCTGGACACCACCCGCTTCCCCGCCGTGCAGGGCTTCCGGGCGACCCGGGTGACGGCGTACGGGAACGCGCTGTACGGCATCTACGCGTTCGACGCGCGGGGCGGGGTCATCGAGGAGTCGTACGCGTCCGGGCAGGCCGATTCGGGGATCTACGTCGGGCAGTGCAAGCCGTGCGACACCCTGGTGCGGGGCAACACGGTGGAGCGCAACGCGGTCGGGATCGAGATCACCAACGCGTCGGAGAACCTGACCGTGGTGGGCAACCGGGTGGTGGGCAACCGAGTCGGGGTGACGGTCAACTCCAACGACCTGGAGTCGCTGGCGCCGCAGCACGCCGCGGTGATCGCGGGCAACGTGGTGGCGGACAACAACGCGGCGGACTCCCCGGAGCAGGCCGACGGCGGCTTCGGGATCGGCATCGGGATCGGCGGCGGCACCGGCAACCGGGTGGAGCGCAACCTGGTGCGCGGCAACCGGGCGGCGGGCGTGGTGGTGACCGACCCGCCGGGGCACCCGGCGTCCGGCAACCGGGTCACCGGGAACAAGGTCACCGGCAACGGGGTGGACCTGGTCAGCTCGGCCGCCGACCCGGGCAACTGCTTCACCGGCAACGGGCCTTCGACGCAGAGCCCGGACGGGCTGGAGCAGTTGGCGGCCTGCGACGCGACCGGCGCGGGCCGCGTCCCGGCCGGGCGCGCGGCGGGCGTGCAGGCCCCGCCGGGGACGGCGTTCAACGCCGTCCCGGTGCCGCCCGCGCAGCCCTCGCTGGCCGACCCGCACGCCCCGGCGGTGCCCGCCGTCGACCTGCCCGGCAAGGTCGACCCGGACGCCTACCCGCTGCCGTCGGACTCCTGACGCCACGTCGGCCGGCGGCGGCACCGGCTCGGCCCGCCGTCGGCGCCCTGGCCCCGGCTCGGCCCGTCGTCGTCCTGACACCGGATCAGCCCGCCGTCGCCCAGGGCGCCTCGGGGAGCTTCGCCCCGTCCTGCCGGCCCTCGAAGTCGAGGGTGGCGGGGGTGCCGATGCCCGCCATCCGCATGGTGACCCGGCGCAGGCCGCCCTCGGCGTCGATCCAGTAGGTGAGCGGCGAGGTGCCGTCGCCGGTGGCCGCCGCGGTGGTGGCGGCGTCGCGCGGGCGGGGGCCGGAGATCCGGTCGTGCTCGCGGCCGTCGATCCGGTCCCGGCCGAGCCAGCGGGGGCCGGCCTGGGCGAGCAGCAGCGGGTTGTCGGGGCGGTCGGCGCCGAGTTGGACCGCCAGGTCCAGCCCGGCGTCGAGCGGGTCGCTGCCGTAGGTGCGGGAGGCCCAGCCGGTGCGCGGGACGTGCTCGGCCTGCTCCCAGGGCTGCCCGGCCGCCCCGGCGGGGGCCTTGGCCAGGCCGAGGCCCCCGGTGTCCCAGACCACCAGTCCCTCGTCCAGCACCCCCTGGGGTCCGCGCACCCGGTAGCTGCCGGCGGCGTGCCTGGTCCGGTAGTCGATGACGCCGTGCACCTCGACCACCGTCCCGCCGCCCTCGTCGGCGGTGAGCGCGACCTCGACCGGGCTCGCCCCGTACAGGGTGAACCGGGAGAGCGCGAGCCGGGACGCCTCCTCGGTGCTGAGCGGGCGGCTGCCGCCGCCCCGGCCGGACACCTGCCAGGCCGTCACCCCGCCGGCGGCGACCAGGACGGCGGCCACCACGGCCGCGACGGCGTACCGGCGGCGGTTCTTCTTCTGCGTTGCCACGGCTTCCTCTGCTGGGGGTTCACGGACGTCCGGCGCCCGGTGCGGGGTTCGCGGACGTCCCGCGCTCGGTGCGCGTTCGGCGTTCTCACGGGCGGGGGCCCCGGGTTGGCGCCCGGGGCCCCCAGTGTGACGTCGGATCAGCTGCTGCGGCGCCTCCTCGCCACGATCACCAGGCCGGTGCCGAGCACCAGCAGCAGCGCGCCGCCGGCCAGGGCGAACGGGACGGCCCCGTCCAGGCCGGTGCTGGCGAGGCTGCCGGAGGGCGCCGGGCGGGCCTGCGGCGGTGCGGGTGCGACCGGGGTCGGCGTGGGGGTCGGGGT